>JBFINV010000085.1:0-8633 GCA_041611015.1 Acidimicrobiales bacterium
CGCACCGCCGAGACCCACGTGAGCAACATCTTGACCAAGCTGGACCTGCCCCCGGACGCGCCGGTGGACCGCAGGGTCAGTGCGGTCGTCCTCTGGCTCAAGAACCAGCCGGCGTGAGTGTTCCGGGTCAGCCCCAGATGTTCAGGGCCGTGAAGGCAGCGACTGCCACTGCGGTCACGACGAAGAACGCCCGGGCGGCGACCGTGTAGCGCCAGACCTCGGCGTCGGCGTGCTGACTCATGGTCCGGTTCGCCTTGGCGTACACGTCGCCGGTGACGGCGATGACCACGAGGGCCAGGAAGAGCGGTGGGAAGAGAGCGAGCCACTGCCTCCGGTACAGGGGCACCGAGTCGTACGACTCCAGGTGCGGGACCGGCTCCATGCCGATCAGGCTGAAAGGCTTGCGGTGCGGGTGGGTGTTGGTCGTGGCTGACATCGTGGCCTCCTGTGCTGCTCGATGCCTTCGACGGTGACAGACGGGGCCACGGGGCACATCGGGACCGGCGCCGAAACCGACCCGGTGACGGTCCTTACCACCGGCTCCGTACGGGCACGGAGAGCGGGGCGGGTGGGCGAGCCGGGTCCAGACGCCAATACGCTGCTGCGGCGGAGGGCTGCAGTGAGCACGAAGCACTACGACTTCATCATCATCGGCGGGGGCTCGGCCGGCTGCGTCCTCGCCAACCGCTTGAGCGCGGACCCGGCCAACCAGGTGCTCGTGGTCGAGGCCGGCCGCCCCGACTACCGCTGGGACGTGTTCATCCACATGCCCGCAGCGCTGGCGTTCCCGATCGGCAGCCGGTTCTACGACTGGCGCTACGAGTCCGAGCCCGAGCCCCACATGGGCGGCCGCCGGATCTACCACGCTCGCGGGAAGGTCCTGGGAGGCTCGTCGTCGATCAACGGCATGATCTTCCAGCGGGGCAACCCGCTGGACTACGAGCGCTGGGCCGCCGATCCCGGCATGGACACCTGGGACTACGCCCACTGCCTGCCGTACTTCAAGTGCATCGAGACCTGCCCGACCGGCGCTGACGACTACCGGGGAGACGAGGGCCCGCTGCTCATGGAGCGGGGCCCGGCGACGAGCCCCCTGTTCCAGGCGTTCTTCGAGGCCTGCCGGCAAGCCGGCCACCCCATCACCACCGACGTCAACGGCCACCAGCAGGAGGGGTTCGCGGCCTTCGACGCCAACCGGTTCCGGGGGCGGCGCATGAGCGCGTCCCGCACCTACCTGCACCCGGTGCTGGACCGGCCCAACCTGACCCTCGTCACCCGGGCCACCACCACCCGGATCCGCTTCGACGGCACCCGGGCCACCGGCGTCGAGGTCCACCGTCGGGGCCGGGGTACCAGCTCCTACGCCGGTGGCGAGATCATCTGCTGCGGCGGCGCGATCAACTCGCCCCAGCTCCTCCAGCTCTCCGGGGTGGGTGCGCCGGCCGAGCTGCAGGCTCTGGGCGTTCCGGTGGTGGCCGACGTGGCTGCGGTCGGCGAGAACCTCCAGGACCACCTCGAGGTCTACGTCCAGTACGCCTGCACCCAGCCGGTGTCGATGGCGCCGTACCTGGCGATGTGGCGTCGACCCATCGTCGGGCTGCAGTGGCTGTTCCGCAGGGGTCCGGGCACCACCAGCCACTTCGAGGCTGGCGGCTTCATCCGATCCAACGACGAGGTCCGCTACCCCAACCTCATGTTCCACTTCCTGCCCCTGGCCATCCGCTACGACGGTTCGACACCGGCCGAGGGGCACGGCTATCAGGTGCATGTGGGACCGATGTACTCGAACTCGAGGGGCTCGGTGAAGATCACCAGCACCGACCCGACAGCCAAGCCGGCGCTGCGCTTCAACTACCTCTCCACGCCAGAGGACCGACGCGAGTGGGTGGAGGCCATCGGCCACGCCAGGAACATCCTCACCCAACCGGCCTTCGAGGACCTGAACGGGGGTGAGCTCTCGCCGGGCCCGGACGTCCAGACCGACGAGGAGATCCTCGACTGGGTCCGCCGCGATGCCGAGACCGCCCTCCACCCATCCTGCACCGCCCGCATGGGCGTGGGCCCCGACGCCGCCCTCGACCCCCTCAGCCTGCGGGTCCACGGTACCCAGGGCCTCCGGGTGGTGGACGCGTCCTCCATGCCCTACGTCACCAACGGCAACATCTACGCCCCGGTCATGATGCTGGCGGAGAAGGCTGCCGACCTCATCTTGGGCAACACGCCGTTGCCGCCCGAGCACGTCGACTACTACGTGGCCGCCGAGGAGACCCCGACATGACCGAACTGCCGCACCGGACCCAGGTGCTCGTGATCGGCGGGGGCATCGTCGGCTGCAGCGTTGCCTACCATCTCACCCGCCGTGGCATCACCGACGTCACCATCCTGGAGCAGGGCACCCTGACCTGCGGCACCACCTGGCACGCCGCGGGGCTCGTGTCCCAGCTCAAGGCCTCCCACAGCCTGACCAGGCTGGCCACCTACTCGGCCCGGTTGTTCGAGGAGCTCGAGGACGAGACCGGCCAGGCCACCGGTTACCGCTCGCCGGGCTCGATCTCGGTGGCCGCCGACGAGGAGCGCTGGGAGGAGATCATGCGGGGGGCGTCGATGGCCACGACGTGCGGGGTCGAGACCGAGGTCATCGACTTCGACCGGGCCGTCGAGCTGTTCCCGCTGCTGCACACCGACGACCTGGTGGGCGCCCTGTACATCCCCCGCGACGGCCAGACCTCGCCGGTCGACACCACCATGGCCCTGGCCAAGGGGGCCAAGGCCCGAGGGGCCCGCATCATCGAGGGGGTGGCGGTCGAGAAGCTGGTGGCCGACGGCGAGCGGGTGCTGGGCGTGGAGACCGAGCGGGGCTACGTCGAGGCCGAGACCGTGGTGCTGGCCACCGGCATCTGGACCCGGCAGCTGGCCGCCACCGTGGGGGTCAACGTGCCCCTGCAGGCCTGCGAGCACTTCTACGTGGTCACCGAACAACTCGACGGCGTGCCCCGGGACATGCCCACGCTGCGCGACCCCGGCGGCTACACCTACTTCAAGGAGGAGACCGGCAAGATCATGGCCGGCTTCTTCGAGCCCCGGGGCAAGGTGTGGCGCCTCGACGGCATCCCGCGGGACTTCTCCTTCGGCACCCTCCCCGAGGACTGGGACCACGTGGGCCCGGTGTTCGAGCGAGCCGCGCATCGGGTGCCTGCGCTCGCCGAATGCGGCCTGCAGCTGTTCTTCAACGGCCCGGAGGCCTTCACCCCCGACGGGGTGTACTACCTGGGCGAGGCCCCCGAGGTCGACGGGGTCTTCGTGGTTGCGGGGTTCAACTCGGTGGGCATCCAGTCCGCCGGAGGTGCCGGCTGGGTGCTGGCCGACTGGATCGCCGACCGGCACCCGCCCATGGACCTGTCAGCGGTCGACATCCGCCGGGCCTTCCCGTTCCAAGGCGAGCCGGCCTATCTCCAGGAGCGGATCTCGGAGAGCCTGGGGCTCCTGTACGCCATGCACTGGCCGTTCCGCCAGTACGAGAGCGCCCGAGGCCAGCGCTGCTCGCCGCTGCACGACCGACTCGACGCCGCCGGCGCGGTGTTCGGCGAGCTGGCTGGTTGGGAGCGTACGAACTGGTTCGCTGGCCCGGGCCAGGAGCGCGAGTACCGGTACAGCTACGGCAAGCAGAACTGGTTCGCGGCTTCTGGCGAGGAGTGCCGAGCGGTTCGGGAGGCGGTGGGCCTGTTCGACCAGACCTCGTTCGTGAAGCTCGAGGTGCGCGGCCCCGAGGCGGTGGCGGCGCTGAACGAGATCAGCGCCAACGAGATCGACGTCGAGGTGGGCCGGGCGGTCTACACCCAGTGGTGCAACGACGCCGGTGGCATCGAGGCCGACCTCACCGTCACCCGCACCGGCGACCAGGAGCTGTTCGTGGTCACGTCGGCAGCCAGCGGCACCCGGGACAAGGCCTGGTTGCAGAGGGGCTGTCGGGGCCGGGACCTCACCATCACCGACGTGACCGACCACGTGGCCACCCTGGGAGTGATGGGGCCCAACAGCCGAGCCGTGCTGGCACAGCTCACCACGGACGGGCTCGACAACGACAGCTTCCCATTCGGGACCGCGCAGCCGATCGATCTCGCCGGCATCGACGTGCTGGCGATGCGCATGTCCTACGTGGGCGAGCTGGGCTGGGAGCTGTACGTGGACGCGGCCCAGGCGGTCGCCCTCCACGACGCCATCGTGGAGGCCGGAGCCGACCACGGTCTCCGCCACGCCGGGTTTCACGCCATGAACAGCCTGCGGCTCGAGTCCGGCTACCGGCACTGGGGCCACGACATCACCGACGAGGACACTCCCCTGGAGGCCGGGCTGGGCTTCGCCGTGGCCTGGGACAAGCCGTCGTTCCGGGGCCGGCAGGCGTTGCTCGCTCAGCGGGACCAGCCCCGGACCAAGCGGCTGATCCAGTTCCGCCTCGAGGACCCCGACCGCTTGCTCTACCACGACGAGCCCATCCGGCGGGACGGCCAGCTGGTCGGCCGGACCAGCTCAGGGATGTGGAGCTACACCGAGGACCGCTGCCTGGCGATGGGGTACTTGGAGCACCCCGAGGGCGTCACCCGTGACTGGCTCGACACCGGTGCCTTCGAGATCGAGGTGGCCGGTGAGCGGATCCCGGCCACCCCGTCCATCCGCTCCTTCTACGACCCGGCCAACGAGCGGGTCCGGATGTGAGCATCGACCCGACTCACCCGGGGCTCGAATCGAGCCAGCCGCGTCGCCCGCACTAGGCTCTCGCCGATGCGCACCGAGGCTCAATGCGTCATCGTCGGGGGCGGGGCGATGGGCGTCGGCCTGCTCTACCACCTGGCCCACGAGGGCTGGACCGACATCTGCCTGGTGGAGAAGGGCGAGCTCACCTCGGGGTCCACCTGGCACGCGGCCGGGCTGGTACCGCACTTCATCGGCAGCCTGAACATGGCCAAGGTCCACGCCCACGGGGCCGACCTCTACCGCAGCCTGGAGGAGGAGACCGGCCTGGCCACCGGCTGGCACCAGTGCGGCGCGATCCGGCTGGCCCTCAACGACGACGAGGTCGACTGGTTCCACTACGTCAAGGGCATGCTCGATCTGGTGGGCGTCGAGTCCCACCTCATCGGCCCCAGCGAGATCAAGGAGCTCCACCCGCTCCTCGAGGTGGACGACGTCAAGGTCGGGCTCCACACCGTGGCCGACGGCTGGACCGACCCGACCGGGATCACCAACTCCATGGCGAAGGGGGCCCGCCAGCTCGGCGCCGAGATCTACCGCCACACCCTGGTGACCGACATGAACCAGCTGGCCGACGGCCGCTGGGAGGTCCTCACCGACAAGGGCCGGATCGTGGCCGAGCACGTGGTCAACGCCGGGGGGTGCTACGGACCCCAGCTCGGGGCCATGGTCGGCTACGACGTTCCCATCGCCTCGGTGGTCCACCAATACGTCGTCACCGAGGCCCTACCCGAGATGCAGGCGCTCGACGTCGAGCCACCGGTAATACGCGACCCGCGAGCCTCGTGCTACTACCGCCAGGAGCTCGACGGCCTCCTCGTGGGTCCCTACGAGCGCGAGAACGCCATCCTCTACGGGCTCGACGGCATCGCCTGGGACAAGCACTTCTACCTGACCCCGGTGTACATGGAGAACTTGATGGACTGCCTGGAGCTGGCGGCCCAGCGCATCCCCGCCTTCGCCGAGGCCGGGATCAGGACCACCGTCTCGGGCCCCATCACCCACACCCCCGACGCCGGCTACCTGATGGGCCCGGCACCCGGCCTGCGCAATTACTGGATGTGCGTCGGCGCGTCGATCGGCATCTGCCAGGGTCCGGGCGCCGGCAAGTACCTGGCCCAGTGGATGGTCCACGGCCAGACCGAGATCAACGTGCGCGAGATGGACCCCCGCCGGTTCGGCGACTACGCCCCGGGGCGCTACACCGAGGAGCGCTCGATCGACGAGTTCCACGAGATGTACCAGGTCCGGATGCCCGGGGAGTACCGGGCTGCGGGGCGTCCCTGTCGGCGGACCCCCCTCTACGACGTCCTCGACGCCAAGGGGGCCCAGTGGCAGGAGGTGTTCGGCTACGAGCGGGCCCAGTACTTCTCCCCCGACGGCACCCCGGAGCGCCACTCCTTCCGCCGGTCGAACGCCTTCGATCCGGTGGGTGAGGAGTGCCGAGCAGTCCGGGAGCGGGTCGGGGTCGCCGACCTCACCGCCTTCGCCAAGTTCGAGGTCACGGGGGCCGATGCCGAAGCGCTGCTCGACCGTCTGTCCGCCAACCGGCTCCCGAAGGTCGGCGGCATCCGGCTGACCCACATGCTCACCGAGCTCGGCGGGATCGAGTCGGAGATGACCATCACCCGCTTCGAGCCCGAGGGCTTCTACCTCAACTCCGCCATCGTCGGCGAGACCCACGATCTGGACTGGCTGCGCCAACAAAGCCGGGCCGGCGAGGAGGTCACCGTCACCGACGTCACCGACGACCTGGGCCTGCTCGCAGTCAGCGGCCCCCGGGCCCGTGACCTGCTGGCCGGCCTCACCGACGCCGACCTGACCAACGACTCGTTCCGGTGGCTCACCGCCCAGGAGATCGAGGTGGCCGGGGTGCCCTGCAAGGCCCTGCGGGTCTCCTACGTGGGGGAGCTGGGATGGGAGCTGCACCATCCGATCGACCGCATGGTGGAGCTCTACGAGGCCGTCTGGTCCGCAGGTCTGGAACACGGCATCGTCGACTTCGGCAGCTACGCCATGAACGCCATGCGCATCGAGAAGGCCTACAAGGCCTGGGGGGCCGAGCTCACCACCGAGATCACACCGGTGGAGGCCGACATCTGCCGCTTCGTCGACTGGGACAAGGACTTCGTCGGCCGGGAAGCCGCGATCAAGCGCCGGGACGGCAACGACCTCCAGTGGCTGTTGGTGTACGCCGAGGTCGACGCCACCGACAACGACTGCCGCGGCAACGAGCCCTGCTACGACGGCGACCGGATGATGGGACTCACCACCAGCGGAAGCTGGGGCCACACCGTCGGCAAGAGCCTGGCGTTCGCGTACGTCGACCCGGACCTGGCCGCGCCCGGCTCCAGCTTCGACATCGAGCTGCTCGGAGAGCGCCGGGTTGCGACCGTGCTGGCCGAGCCGGCACACGACCCCGGCAACCACGCTCCGCGGGCATAGAAGGAGAGGGGAGAGCATGTCCGAGGCTGGGGGCCGCCGCCGGGCAGGCGGCCGAGCGGCGCGGGTAGCCCTGCGCCAGGCCGAGCCCACCGACGACCAGCGAGCCGTGTTCCCGGGCACGCCTGGAGGCCGCTACACCCCCCTGAGCGAGGGCGACTGCCAGCGGGTGTACGACGCGGCGCTGGGGCTGCTCGAGGACGTGGGGATGGGCGATCCCATACCCGAGTTCGTCGAGGTGGTCACCGCCGCCGGCGGCACCGTGGACGACGCCGGCCGGCTGCGCTACCCCAGGGGCGTGGTCGAGGGCGCCATCGCCACCGCCGCCAAGGAATGGACCTGGCACGGCCTCGACGACGACCGCAGCATCGAGCTGGCGGGCGCGAAGGTGCACTTCGGCACCGCCGGCGCCGCAGTGCTGATGCTCGACCACGACACCGGGCAGTTCCGGCCCAGCACCCTGGCCGACCTCTACGACGTGGCCCGGCTGGTGGACACCCTCGACAACATCCACTTCTTCGTCCGCACGGTGGTCACCCGGGACATGGAGGACGCCCAGGACCTCGACATCAACACGGCCTATGCGGTCACCGTGGGCACCACCAAGCCGTGCGGCACGTCGTTCTTCAAACCCGAGCACGTCCACGAGGCGGTGGAGTTGTTCGACACCGTGCTCGGCGGCGAAGGCGAGTTCCGCAAGCGGCCGTTCGTCGTCGCCAACAACACGTTCGTGGTCCCGCCGCTGCGCTTCGCCGAGGAGTCGGCCCAGTGCATGGTGGCCCAGGTGCAGACCGGGATGCCGATCAACCTGCTGTCGGCGGGCCAGGCCGGGGCCACCTCACCAGCGGCGCTGGCCGGCTCGCTGGTGCAGGCGCTGGCCGAGTGCCTGGCTGCCCTCACGTCCGTCAACCTCATGTCACCCGGGCACCCCTGCGTGATGGGCCTGTGGCCGTTCGTATCGGACCTGCGCACCGGGGCCATGAGCGGCGGCAGCGGCGAGGAGGCGCTGCTCAACGCGGCCGCGGCGCAGGTCGCCAACTGGTGCGGGCTGCCCTCGGGCGTGGCGGCCGGGATGGCCGACTCGAAGCTGCCCGACAACCAGGCCGGCTACGAGAAGGCCTTGACCGTAGCCCTCGCCGCGCACGCCGGCGCCAACCTGGTCTACGAGTCGGCGGGAATGCTCGGGTCGTTGCTCGGCTGCTCGCTCGAAGCCCTGGTGATCGACAACGACATGATGGGCGCCATCAACCGGACCCTGCGGGGGATCTCGGTGGGCGAGGACTCGATGTCGACCGACGTGATCGCCGAGGTGGTGCGCGGCCCCGGCCATTTCCTCGGTCACGAGCAGACCCTGCGGCTGATGCAGACCGAGTACACCTACCCCAAGGTGGGCGACCGCCTCAGCCCCGACGATTGGCGCGATGCCGGCGCCAAGGACGCCC
>JBFINV010000086.1:0-8562 GCA_041611015.1 Acidimicrobiales bacterium
CGAGGCCGGCGCCGACGACCGAGTACGGGTCGGCCCGCACCGATGCGGCGATGCGGGCGCCGAACGTCGAGGGCGCCAGACCGTGGTCGACGAGGAGCACGAGAGCCGCGTTGAGCACCGCCCGCCGCTCGGCAGTGGAGGGCCGCCGGGTCAAGCGGGGCCAGAGGCGATCGGCCAGCCGACCCTCACCCGGCTCGGCCCCGACGGCCGGCAAGCCGTCGACCATGGCGACGATCAGGGCCTCGCCTGCGCGCCGCACGCCGCCGGCGCTGAGGTCGAAGCGCAGCGGGTCCAGGCTCGAGGCCACCGAAGTGCTCACCCGCAGCCGGTCGAGCATGGGCGTGGACGCCGGGAGCGCGGCCTGGGTCCGGCGCACCGCAGCGAGCACGTCGGCAGGCGCGGTCCAGCTCCCCCGCTCGCGGTCCCAGAGCAGGTCGACCACGGCCTCGTAGTCGACGTCGTCGCGGGCCAGGACGACCAGGTCCGACCCCCGTATCCGCAGATCGCCGTCGCGGACCCTGGTGAGCGCGGTGCCGATGACGGTGTCGAGCTCGCCCTCGGTGGGCCGCCGACGCCGGGAGCGGAACGAGTCCACCTCCTCGGCGTCGAACAGGGAGGTCCGCCCGTCCATGGCCAGGTGGCGCTGGAGCAGCCCCCTGGAGACGTAGGCGTAGAGGGTGGCCTTCTTGACCCCGAGACGGGCGGCGGCCTCGGCGGCGGTCAGCTCCTGGCTCAGCGGCGGCCTCCCTGCTCACGGATTCGTATGGACATGATCAACGTTGACTTGATCAATGTTGTCAACATAGCAGCGGCCGGGGCAGGCTGACCCCATGACGAACCACACCCACATCGCGCCCCCCGGCCTCAAGGGCCTGGTGGTGGCCGACACCAACGTGGGCGCGGTGCGGGGCCAGGAGGGCTTCTACCACTACCGCCAGTACGACGCCACCGAGGTGGCCGCGAGGCGGTCGTTCGAGGCCGTGGCCCACCTGTTGCTGAACGACGATCTACCGACGCCGGCCGAGGAGGCCGAGTTCCGCTCCACGCTGGCCGGAGCTCGCCAGCCCTCCGAGGCCCTGTTCACCCTGGCCGATCACTTCGCCGACGCCGGCTACGCACCGCTGCCGTCCATCCGGGCCCTGCTGTCGGTGGCGGTGGACCCGACCCCGTCGATGGATCAGAGCGAGGACGAGCGTCGTGCTGCGCTCATGACCGCCATCGGCATCACCCCCAGCCTGCTGGCTGCGGTGCACCGCCGACGCTCCGGGCTCACCCCCCTGGCGCCAGACCCCGCGCTCTCGCATGCCGCCGACTACGTCCGCATGGTCACCGGGTCCACCCCCAGCGCCGAGCAGGCCCGCGCCGTCGAGCGCTACCTGTCGCTCACCGCCGACCACGGCTTCAACGCCTCCACCTTCACCAGCCGGGTGGTCACCTCCACGGGCGCCGACATCGGCGGCGTCCTCGCGGCCGCGGTCAGCGCCCTGTCGGGTCCGCTGCACGGCGGGGCCCCGAGCCGGGTGCTGGACATGATCGAGGCCATCGGTGACCCGGAGAACACCGAGGACTGGGCCCGAACCCAGCTGGAGGCGGGCAGGAAGATGATGGGGTTCGGCCACGCGGTCTACCGGGCCGACGACCCTCGCAGCCAGCTCCTGCGCGAGACCGCTCTCGAGCTCGGCGGCGACGTGGTCGACCGGGCGGTCGAGATCGAGCAGCGCATGCTCCGCTTGCTGCGCGAGTGGAAGCCCGGCGCGGTCATCGTCACCAACGTGGAGTTCTACGCCGCGGTGGTGCTTCACCTGGCCGGAATCCCCCAGGACATGTTCACGGCCACCTTCACCACCAGCCGCATCGTGGGCTGGAGCGCCCACATCCTCGAGCAGGCCCGCGACAACAAGATCATCCGGCCCACGGCCCGCTACGTGGGCGTCGAACCCCCCAAGCCGGTGCCCAGCTGATCCCCTCTGCCGGCCCTCACCGAGAGAAGCGCTCCTCTACCCAGCCAGCGATGCGGGCGATGGCGTCGTCGGCCTCGGGCATGGCTCCGGCGCAGTACTGGAAGACGTGCTGCATGCCGGCGAACACGTCGAGGCGCACGTCCAGCCCCGCCCGGGCCGCGTTGTCGGTCACCGCGATGCAGTCGTCGAGCAAGGTCTCGTACCCCGACGCCTGCACGTACATGGGGGGAAGGCCCCGGTAGTCACCGAGGACCGGCGATGCCAGCGGGTCGTTCGGGTCCGCGTCCCGGAGGTACAGCCCGGCGAGGGTGCTGAGCCGCTCGTGGGTGAGCACCAGGTCGGTCTCGGCGTTGGTGGTCCAGGACGGCGCGACGCAGCGCAGATCGGCCCAGGGCGAGATGGGCACCGACCCCGCCGGCAACGGCAGGCCCTCGTCGCGCACCGCCAGCTGGGTGGCGATCGCCAGAGCCCCACCGGCGGAGTCCCCGCCGACCACGATGCCGCCGGGCTCGACCCCCTCGTCGAGCAGCCACCTGTATGCCGCCCGAGCGTCGTCCACTGCAGCCGGGAAGGGGTTCTCGGGCGCCAACCGGTAGTCCACGCTCAGGGCCCGGCAGCCGGCGCCGGCCGCGATGTGGCCCAACATGTTGGCCACGTGGTCGGCGCTGCCGATCATGTAGCCGCCTCCGTGGAAGTAGACCAGCACCCGGTCTGGCCGGGACCCCTCGACCTGTACCCACACCGCCCTCGGCCCCCCGGCATCGACCTCGCTCACCGACACCCCGGGGTCCGTGGCCCAGCTGGCGTACATGGCGTTGGCGAGCCGGGAAGCGGCCGTCGGGTCCATCCCCGGGGGCGGCTCGGGCGGGTTCTCTCGACGCTCACGCAGCCGCTGCTCGTGGGCTCGGGCCTCCTCGCTGATCATGGGGTGGACAGTACTGCTCGTCGCCCCCGGGCTGGCTGTGATGTACTCGGCGGCGATGACCCGACGAGTGGCACTGGTCACGGGTGGGGGACGCGGCATCGGCCGCGCCATCTGCCTCGCGCTCGCCGAGGACGAGCGGGCCGTGGCGGTGGCCGACATCCGCGCGGCCGAGGCCGACGAGACCGCGGCCATGATCGCCGCAGCCGGCGGCGAGGCGATGACCGTCGCCATGGACGTGACCGACAGCGGCGCGGTGCGCCAGGGCGTCGAGCAGGTGGCCGCCGAGCTGGGACCGGTCGAGGTGCTGGTCAACAACGCCGGCTGGGACGCATTCATGCCCTTCGTCGACACCGACGAGGCGTTCTGGGACCGGGTGATCGACATCAACTACAAGGGCCACCTGCGCACGGTCCACACCTGCCTCCCGGCCATGCTCGACGCCGGCTGGGGGCGGGTGGTGACCATCAGCTCGGACGCCGGCCGGGTGGGCTCGTCCCTCGAGGCCGTCTACTCGGGCGCCAAGGGCGGGGTGATCGCCTTCACCAAGACCCTGGCCCGGGAGGTGGCCCGGGCCGGGGTGACCGCCAACACCGTCTGCCCGGGGCCCACCGACACCGCGCTGCTGGCAGAGCTGGCGTCCCAGGCCGACGACGCCGCCCGGGTCGTCGACGGGCTGCGCCGCGCCGTACCGATGAAGCGGCTGGGTGAGCCCCACGAGGTGGCGGCGGCGGTGGCCTTCCTCGCCGGGGAGCGGGCCGGGTTCATCACCGGCCAGACGCTGTCGGTCTCCGGCGGCTTGACCATGGCATAGGAGCCAGGGAGGAGACGCCAGATGTCCGACGAGTGGTTCGAGGAGTATCCGGGGTTGCGGTTCGAGCGAGCCGACGAGGGAGTGCTGGTGATGACCATCCACCGGCCCGAGGCCCTCAACGCCACGACCGCGGCCGACCACAACGGGCTCAGCCGGGTGTGGCTGGACATCGACGACGACCCCGACACCCGGGTGGTGGTGGTCACCGGCGCCGGTGAGGCGTTCTCGGCCGGCGGTGACCTGGAGTGGATCGACACCATGGTCCAGAACTACGACGGCATGATGGTCGCCTTCCGCGAGGCCGGCGACCTCGTGTACCGGATGGCCGAGTGCTCCAAGATCATCGTCTCGGCCATCAACGGGGTGGCGGTCGGGGCCGGGCTCGCGGTGGCCCTCATGGCCGACATCAGCATCATGAACGAGGACGCTCGCCTGACCGACGGGCATCTGCGGCTCGGCGTGGCTGCGGGCGACCACGCGGTCATCATCTGGCCTTTGCTCTGCGGGCTGGCCAAGGCCAAGTACTACCTGCTCACCTGCGACTTCATGGACGGACGCACGGCCGATCGCATCGGTCTGGTCTCCAAGGCGGTCCCGGCCGAGGAGGTGCTGCCGGAGGCCATGCGGGTGGCGACGCGGATCGCCACCGGTCCCCAGGACGCGGCCCGCCTGACCAAGCGGGCCCTGAACCTGTGGCTGAAGCAGGCGGCCCCGGCGTTCGACGCCAGCCTGGGGTTCGAGATGCTCACGTTCCTGGGCGGCGACGCCGCCGAGGGGACCGCGGCGCTGCGCGAGAAGCGCAAGCCAGACTTCTCCTGATCCGTCTCTACCCGGGGACGGCCCGTGGGCTCGTCGTGGTGTGGTTCGGGCCGACCGCCTCCAGCACTGCGGGCGGGCACCGACCGGGCGGAGCCGACCGCCCGGTCGGGCCTCCTAGCGTTCGTAGGCGCCGATGTCGTAGGCGCCGCCGCTGGGTCGGGCCCGCCCGGTCCGGTCCTGGGTGACGTAGGCCAGCCTGCGACCGTCGTCCACCCCGGGCGAGCCGGCTTGCAGCTGGTAGTTCGAGGCTCGCAGCCCCCTCCCGACGGTGAACCGGGGGCGGGTTCGGACGTCGCTCGGGTGGGCGGCGCCGCCGGCCCCGCCCGAGGCCCACAGGTTGGACCGGAACTGGGTGCCTCCGGTGGTGCCGCACAGGTTTCGGCCGCTGGACTTGCGTACCACGATGTTGTTGACCACCTCGTTGCCCCCGTTGTTCGACGACGGCGCGATGTCGATCCCGCAGTCGACGTTCACGAAGGTGTTGTTGGCGACCCGGGTGCCCCGCATGCCGGCGTTGGAGCCGATCTGGCCGAAGCTGAACCCCCGGTTGACGTTGATCGCCACGTTGTTGCGGACGATGTTGTTGCGCGCCGGGTTGGGCGTGCCGGTGAACCAACCGGTCTCGTTCGACATGGCGAAGGCGGTGGCCTGGTAGCCGCCCCAGCCGTAGTCACGGGTGAAGGTGGGATCACCGGTGGTCCGGGCCACGTTCCTCGCCCAGATCGAGTTCGAGCTGTTGTCGGCGTAGAACAGCGCGTTCCAGGCGTCGACCACCACGTTGCGCCGGACCCGGCAGCGGTTGGACAGCGGGCAGTTGATGCCCTCGCCGTAGGTGCGGCGCACGTCGTTCCGCTTGATCACCACGTCGTCCGCGCCGACCACGGAGATGCCCGATCCCCAGCCTCCAGCCCAGGGGTTGGCGTGGCGGAGCTGGTAGTTCGCCTGGCGCACCGTGTTGCCCTCGACCACGATGTTGCGGGCCGAGCCCACCCGGGTGTCACCGACGGCGATGCCGGTGTGGGGGACCCGGCGGACGGTGTTGTTGCGGATCGTGATGTTCTGGACCCCACCGTTGGCGATGATCCCCTGGTGACGGTCGGCCCAGAGGTCGTGCACGTAGTTCCCGCTCACGACCACGTTGCGCGATCCGCGGACCCCGATCCCGGCATAGCCGGTGCAGTCGAGGTTGCGGATGCGGACGTGGTTCTGGTCGGTGGCGATGCAGTAGTGACCGGGCCCCGACACCAGCTCGGCCCGCTCGCCTGGCGCGGACCTGACCACCAGCGGCCGGTTGGGGGTGCCGCCCATCCAGAGGAAGGCGTTGCCGCCGTTGACGTGGTAGGTGCCGCCCCGCAAGAGGATGTCGCCGCCGTTCGGGAGCGTGACCATCGCGCCCTGGATGGTGGCCTTGGGCTGCGAGCGGGTCCCTGGGTTGCCGTCGTTGCCCCACGGGGCCACGTACACGGTGTAGGCCTGGGCGCCGGCGGTCGGGGCCACGGCGACGAGCGCGGTCGCCAACAGCGCCAGCACTGCGACGAGCACGGGCAGGGTACGGAACGTGAGGCCGCGGCGTTTCGCCGGCGCGACCCTCACCAGGGAGGTTCGGCTGGGCATCTTCGTGATCCTCGGGGAGACGACGTGCCCGCGCCGTTGGGGCGCCACCTTACATGGCTCGTTGCATCGGGCAACGCCACCACCGGCTCGAGGCAGGTACACCGCAGCCATCGGCGCCCCGACCACAGCTCTTGACGCTGGGCTCGGAGAATGGGTCGTCGGACCGCCCGTCGCTCGAAATCTGTGCCCGAAAGCGCGGAAAACTGCGCGATCCGGCACAAATTTCGGCCAGCGGAGGCCTCCCGAGGGGGTCCAGCGGTGGCCTGGTCGGCTACCGTCGGGCCCATGCGCAGACGGGTCGTGGTCCCCCGGTAGTCGGCGGCGCGGTCCCGTGGACCTGGTCATCGTCCGTCACGGGCGGCCCACGCGGGTCGAGGGCGCCAACGGAGCCGCCGACCCATCGCTGAACGATCTGGGCCGGGCCCAGGCCGACGCGGTCGCCCGGTTCCTGCTCGGCGAGCCGATCGACCACGTGGTCACCAGCCCGATGAAGCGGGCGCGCGAGACCGCCCGCCCCCTCGCCGAGGCCCTCGACCTCGCACCCGAGGTCGTTGCCGACCTGGCCGAGATCGACAAGGACGCCGACAGCTACGTGCCGGTCGAGGAGATGAAGGCCGAGGGGGGCGCGCTGTGGCAGGCGGTGGTGGACGACCCCGTCAGCCTCCACGGCGAGGTGGACATCGAGGCCTTCGCCGACCTGGTGACCGCGGCGTTCGAGCGCATCATCGCCGGCCACCCCGGCGAGACGGTGGCGGTGTTCTGCCACGGCATGGTCACCATGTCGTTCCTGCGCCGCATCCTGGGCTACCCCGACATCCACGGACTGCGCATCGACTACGGCAGCATCACCAGGGTCCAGGCCGCGACCCGCAACCCCGTCCGCTCGGTGCGCTCGGTGAACGAGACCGGCCACCTCGGCGGGGCCCGCATCGTGTCCCCCTAGGGGCGCCCGCCCGAGCCGTCCGCGCCGGGCGGGGAGAGCCCCCGCTCCCGGTCATCGGCGATCCGGAGGTGGTGGCGGATCACCTCGTCGACGATCAGCCGGAACACCTGCTCGGAGAACACCGGGTCCATGCCCACCTCGTCGGCGATGGCCCGCAGGCGAGCGACCTGCTCCCGCTCACGCTCGGGATCCGCGGGCGGGAGCCCGATGGCTGCCTTGTGGGCGCCCACGGCCTTGGTGATCTCGAACCGCTCCGCGAGCAGGCGGATCAGCTGGTCGTCCAGCTCGTCGATCCGCTCGCGCAGCCGGCGCAGCGTCTCGTCCGTCATGCGCCCTGGTGCTGGTGCGGGTCGGCCACGAGGCCCATGATCGCATCTCGCTGTCCTCGCGGCGTCGGAATCCGAATCGCCCACGGGGCTCCGAAGTCGCTACGCTCGCCCGGCCCGCGCCGGAGGGAGGGGCCGTGGAGATCGCAATCGGACCCCGCAACGCCAAGTCGCCCTACTTCGATGCCACGGTGGCGGCGGGCGTGGCCCGGTTCTCGGTCTACAACCACATGTACCTCCCGATGGGCTACGGCGACCCGGAGGCGGAGTACCGGCGCCTGACCGATGGGGTGGCGTTGTGGGACGTGGCCTGCCAGCGCCAGGTGGAGCTGGTCGGGCCCGACGCCGGTGACCTGGCCCAGCTCCTCAGCGCCAGGGACCTGTCGGGCCAGCAGGTCGGCCAGGGCCGCTACGCACCCGTCTGCGACCACGCAGGCCGGCTGCTGAACGACCCGGTGGTGCTCCGAGTGGACCGGGACCGCTGGTGGTTCTCGATCGCGGACGGCGACCTGCTCTGGTGGGCCCGGGCCATCGCCGCCGAACGGGCTCTCGAGGTGGAGGTGAGCGAGGCCGACGTCTTCCCGCTCGCCGTGCAGGGACCGCGTGCGGTCGACGTCCTCGGCGCCCTGTTCGGCGACTGGATCAGGGAGCTGCGCTTCTTCTGGGCCCGACCGGCGGAGCTCGACGGCATCCCGCTGTTGGTCTCGCGCTCGGGCTGGTCGAAGCAGGGCGGTTTCGAGCTCTACCTGCGTGACGGAACGCGGGGGGTGGAGCTGTGGGACCGGGTCATGGCCGCCGGCGAGCCCTGGGGGATCGGGCCGGGCTGCCCCAACCCCGTCGAGCGCGTCGAGAGCGGGCTGCTGTCGTTCCGCAGCGACACCGACGACGCCTGCATGCCCCTGGAAGCCGGCCTCGAGCAATACGTGTCCCTCGACGCCGGGGGCGACTTCATCGGGCGGGACGCCCTCCGGGCCCAAGCCGCAGCCGGCGTGCTCCGGCGCCTGGTCGGCGTGTGGATCGACGGCCCACCGATCGGCCCGAACCAGCACCCCTGGCCCGTGTCCGTCAGCGAGGACCAGGTCGGCGCCGTCCGGGCCGCAGTCCGCTCCTACCGCTTCGAGCGCAACATCGGGATCGCGCTGCTCCAGCGACGCGCCTGCGCC
>JBFINV010000087.1:0-8491 GCA_041611015.1 Acidimicrobiales bacterium
CTCACCGCCGCAGGCGGCCGCGCCGATCAGGAGCACTGCCAGGGATGCGCCGAGGATGGTGCGCTTCACTTTGATTCCTTTCCGGGCGCCCTGCCCGGGTCACAGACCCACCACGTCGGCGGGATGCTGGGCCTGTGACGGTCGCGCTCGTGCTCTGGTTCCCCGTGGCCGCGGCGACATCGGTCAAAGCCGCCGGTGGGGTTGCGTGGCGGATCGGCTTCCGGAATGGTGGACGGGAGGAGGCTGCCGTGACGCCAGCATCGGGACCGGTACGCCCGACCGACGGACCGGGCAGGATCATCGACATCACGCCCGAGACGGCGGGCTGGGAGCAGCTGGCCTTCGCCGTGGTCCAGGTCGATCCCGACCATCCGTTCGATCAGGTCGTCGACGGCCGCGAGACCGCCATCGTGCCCCTGTCGGGCTCCGGCACCGCGACCGCCGGCGCCCAGGACGTTGCCCTGTCGCGCCGGTCGGTCTTCGAAGAGAAGCCTCGCATCGTGTACGTGCCCCCGGGCCAGCCGATCCGGATCGAGTCGGCCAGCGGGCTCACGGTGGCGGTCGGTTCTGCGTCGGCACGGGGGATGCTGCCGTTCCGGGTGTTCGAACCAGCGGAGATGCGCAGCGAGATCCGGGGTGGTGGGGCCGCGTACCGGCAGGTGATCCACGCGCTGGCGGCGCCGCTGCCGGCCGAGCGCCTGATCCTCTACGAGGTGTACGTACCCCGGGGGACCTGGTCGGGCTGGCCCCCGCACTGCCACGACGGGCGCGATGGGTCGCCCTACCTGGAGGAGGTGTACTACTTCCGCCTCGACCGTCCCGAGGGCTACGCCATTCATCGCAACTGGCGCGACGACGAGGGCTTCGACGAGACCGTGGTGGCCCACGACGGCGACGTGGCCCTGGTGCCCAGGGGCTACCACACGTCGGTGGCCTGCCCCGGCGCGAACATGTACTTCCTGAACTACCTGGCCGGTGAGCTCGAGGGTGAGGCCCGGGCCACCCCGCCGTGCTTCCACGCCGACCACACCTGGATCGAGGCCGACTGGACCGCCGGGGAGTGGGGCCTGCCCGTGGTGGCCGGGTGAGCCTCGACGACATCTCGGCGGGTGGCCGGTTCTGCGTGCTCGCCATCGACCACCGGGACTCGCTGCGCGCCTTCCTGTCCCCGGAGGATCCCGACGCGGTGCCCGCAGCGCTCCTGACCGGCCTCAAGACCGACCTGGTGCGGGAGCTCGGTCCGACCGCAACCGGGGTGATGCTCGAGCCCGAGTACTCGATCCCCCAGGTGCTCGACGCCGGTGTCCTACCGGCGGGAGTGGGGTTCGTCGCGGCCCTGGAGGCCCAGGGGTACCTCGGGCGGCTGGGTGAGGAGCCGACCCGGTTGCTCGACGGGTGGTCGGTGGAGGCCGCTGCCGGGGCAGGTGCGGCCGCTGCCAAGCTGCTGTTGCCCTATCACCCCGACCATCCCCTGGCCTCGGCCCAACAGGAGGTGGCCGGCGAGGTCATCGCGGAGTGCCGGCGGGTGGGGATCCCGCTGGTCCTCGAGCCCTTGTACTACGACTTGGACTCGCCCGCCGATCGGCGGCGGGTGGTCGTCGAGACCGCGCGTCGATTCGCGACCGCCGGCCCCGAGCTGTTGAAGCTGCCCTTCCCCGTCGATCCCTCGCAGGAGCCCGACCGGTCGGTGTGGCGCGAGGCCTGCCGGGAGCTGGCGGCGGAGGTGTCCATGCCCTGGGTGCTGCTCTCGGGCGGCGGCAGCTTCGAGCTGTTCCACGAGCAGGTCGAGGCCGCGCTCGACGCCGGGGCTGCGGGATGCATGGTCGGCCGGGCGTTGTGGGGCGAGGCTGCCCGAGCGCCCCGTGCGGAACGGGTGTCGGTGATCCGCAAGGTGGTCGCCCCACGCTTCGCTCGCCTCCGGCATCTGATCCTCGGCCCCTGACCCGCCTTTCGCCATCCATTGCCCAAATTTGTGCTGGATAGCGCGGTTTTCCGAGCTTTCGGGCACAGATTTGGCGAGACGGCCCGGTGCTGACTGCGGCGGGCTGTCGAAGGACCGCCGGTCCGCAGCGGATGTGCGTGGAGGTGCTACGTTGCGCGCACCCTCCGCCGACGCCGCGGCTCCCGTAGGACGCGCGTGGGCGATGTGATCCACCCTGGAGGAAACACATGGGCTCTCGATCGATGCTCGTCCTCGCTCTCGGTCTGGCGGCGATGCTGGCGGGCACTCTGGCCCTGGTCTCGCAGGCGTCGGCCCAGGAGGTCCCGGCCGGAGCCGAGTGTCAGGTCATCGAGGTCGAGCCGTCGAGCGAGGTCGTGGTCCCGGGCGACTGGGACCTGGTCATCCTGGTGCTCGAGGACGGAAGCCAGCTGGACTTCTCCGACGTGGCCGACGGCACCTCGCTCAGCGCGCCCGACGGCGGATTGATCGTGCGGATGCTCAAGTGCACCCTCCCGGAATCCACGCCGACGCCGGCGCCGACGGCCGAGCCGACACCCACTGTCACCGCGGAGCCGACGCCCGCCGTCGAGCCCACGCCCACCACAACGGCTGGGCCGACCTCGACGCCGACCCCGGCACCCACGGTCACAGCCCAGCCGACGCCGACCGGCAGTCCCGAGTCGACACCCCAGGTGCTCGGGCCCACTCCCTCGGCGCCGCAGGCCGGCGCCACTCCGGAAGCGGAGGTGCAGGGCGCTCAGCAGGAGGAGCTGGCCCAGACGGGCGCCGAGTCGGGTTGGCTCGCCGTGCTCGGCGTGACCCTCTTGGCCGCCGGTGGCTTACTCGTCGTCGCCGGCATGACCCGCCGCTCGCGCATCTGAGCGCACCAGGCCTGTCCACCGCTGTCCGACCGCGCCCCACGCGGTCAGCGCAGCAGCTTCGTCATTGCCAGGAGGGGAGTGCCATGGAGGTCGGCCGGCGGGCGGTCGCGGTCGACCACGAAGCCAGCACCTTCGTAGAGCCGGCGGGCAGCGTGCAGGAACGGCGTCGTGTGCAGCCACGCAGCGGGGGCACCGACCTCGGTTGCGTACTCCAGTGAGCCGTCGAGGAGCGCCCGTCCGACGCCGCTGCCGCGCCGGCTGGGCGCGACCGCCATCCCCCGCAGATAGCAGCCACGGTCGTCCGGTCGGGCACTGAACGTCCCGACCGCCACCCCCGCAACGGTCGCCAGCCAGACCGGGCCCTGGCTCATCCGATCCCGGACCGCAGCCGGGGAGATGACGGTGGCTGCGTACGCGGCCGCCGTGTACTGACCACGCAGGGGTTCGAAGGCCACCGACAGGATCCCGGTGATCGTCGCCGCGTGCAGCTCATCTGCCCGTCGCACCTCGACCGACGCACCGCTCTCGTCTCGCAGACGCACGACTCGATCGTATGCGGGCGCCTCGTTCTCGGGCCGAGCTCGCTCAACCCCGGGGAACCGCAGCCTGGTCAGCGGGGTAGGAGGGGGAGAAGCTAGTACCAGATGCCACCCGACGATCGTTCCGACGCCGAGCTGATCCGCGCCGCCCAGACGGCCGACTCGGCCGCGTTCGGCGAGCTGGTCCGCCGCCACCAGCGGGGGGCCGTCCGGATCGCCGCGATCGCCCTCGGGTCGGCCGACGGTGCCGACGACGTGGCCCAGGAGGCGTTCGTGAGAGCTCACCGAGCCATCCACCGGTTCAGGGTGGGGAGCCCGTTCGAGCCCTGGCTGTTCCGGATCGTGACCAACACCGCCCGCAACCACCTGCGCCACGACCGGCGTCAGCGCGGGCTCACCACCCGGGCCGCGGCGCTGGCGAGCGTGGGCGGGGCCGGTCCCGACGACATCGCGGCGCAGCTCGCCGACCGGCGCGAGCTGACTGCGGCAATCAACCGGCTCAGCGTCGACGACCGGCTCGTCCTCACCTACCGCTGGTACCACCAGCTGTCCGAGGCCGAGATCGCCGAAGCCCTGGGGTGCCGGCGGGGCACCGTGAAGTCGCGCCTGAGCCGAGCGATGAGCCGCCTGCGGGAAGAGCTGGGGGAGACATGACCACCCTCGAGGAGCGCTTCGTCGACGCGGTCGATCGGCTCGAGCTGCCCGAGGTGGACCTCGCACCGGCGGTGCTGGCCGAGATCCTCGGTGGCGGGCCCCGCCAGGTCGACTGGACGCGTCGGCTCGCGGTCGCTGCAGCCGTCGCCCTCCTGGCAGGGGTGGCGGCGACGCTGGCCATCGAGCCGGCGCGAGAGGCGGTGGCCGACTGGTTGGGTATCGGGGCCACCGAGGTCGAGGTCGACCCTGACGGCACCGACCCTTCCGGCCTGCCGCCCAGCGCCACCTTCGATCTCGGCGAGCCCGCGTCGGTCGACCTCGACCCACTGCCACCGCTGGGCCCTCCGGACACGGCGAGTGACCTGGCCACGGCGCGTGGACGCCGGTTCAGCTGGCCGGCCGGGCCGGACCTGCCACCGCTGGCAGGGACGCAGGTGGGCGCGGTGCTCTCGGTCCGCACCATCGACGGAGCCGTCGACGCCAAGGCCCTCCTGAGCGACGAGCTGATCGAGTCGGTGGTCGTCGTCGTGGACGGCACCGAGGCATCCGGGCTCTGGATCGGCGCCGAGCACGAGTACCTGTCCGCCGACGCCGTCGGTCCGGCCTTGGCCCAGCAGGTGTTGATCTGGCTGGCAGACGGCGTGCAGTTCCGCCTGGAGGCAGACCTCCCGCTGGTCGAGATGATCCGGCTGGCCGAGGCGGTCAGCGGGGGAACCGATCTGCTCCAGCCGGGGTAGGAAGGGCGTGACGAACGCGCTCTCAATCATTGGCCGACCCGGGTCGGCGCTCATCGCAGCCAGCCTGGTGCTGGCCGGTTGTGGCACCGTCACCGAGGCAGGCACCTCGGAGTCGGACCCCGCCGCTGTCCTCTCCTACGGCGTGGTGCCGGCACCCCCGCTGCCGGTGGCGGTGCCCCAGCTCGCCTTCGATCCCTCCAAGTCGATCGCCGACCACGACGGCTCGGTCGTGGTCACGGCGGCCGATGGTCGGGTGGTGTTCGACGCCCTCAGCTCCTCGGTCGCCACGCCCGTCGCCGGCAAGGGCCACCTGCGAGCAGTCTCGGCCGACGGGAGGCTGGCTGCCTTGTTCGAGCGCCCGAGCCCGACGAGCAGCCTGATCACCGTGGTCGACTCCACCGGGAAGGGCAAGGCCAACCGGACCTACGAGCTGCCCGGCCTGATCGAGCCGGAGGCGTTCTCCACCGACGGCACCCTGCTCTATGTGATCGACCACGAGATCTCCCGCACCGAAGGCGGCTACCGGGTGCGCCCGCTGGACCTGGAGACCGGCCGCCTCGAGACCATCCTCGGGCCCACCAAGGTGCCGCTGGCCGACGACATGAACGGCACCGGCCGCCGGCAGATGTGGTCGCCCGACGGCACCCGGCTCTACACGCTCTACATCCGCCAGACCCACCATCACCACGCCGACCGCAAGGACCACGCCCACGGCGAGCCCGGCACCGATGCCTTCGTGCACGTCCTCGACCTGGACGATGAGTGGGCGTTCTGCCTGGATCTGCCCAAGGCCTTCGGTGGCGGCGACCTGGAGACCACCGCGCTGGCGGTCTCGCCCGACGGCCGGACGATCGCGGTGGCCGACGTGAGCGCCGGCCAGATCGCCTTCGCCTCGACCGAGGACCTGGAGGTCACCCACACCCTGCCCCTGCCGAAGGTGCCGCTCGACGGCGAGCTCCAGGTGGCGTTGACTCATCTCCACGTTGTCATAGGGTCCGGGACCGTCGTTCACTGGTTCGACCGGGACACGATGGCCCCGGTCGGGGAGCCGACCCAGCTCGACCACGAGCTGGCCGGGTTCACCAGCAACGGCGAGCTGCTGGCCTGGCCCGACCCCGACATCGGCGCCAACCCCGTCAGCCTCCGCCCGTAGTCCCAAATTTGTGCCGGATTGCGCGGTTTTCTGCGCTTTCGGGCACAAATTTGGCGTGGTGGGGCGAGGCTGGGGTCGACGGCTGCGGGCTAGGCAGCGCCGAAGATGGCCACGACGTTCAGGACCAGCAGCACGGCCACGCCGACCATGGCCACCAGGGCGGTGACCGGGATGCGGTTGACCGTTCCTCGGAGCTTGAAAGGCGGGTCCTCGTCCGAGGATCGGCGGATCGTGATGAGCGACGCGTTGACGGCCAGGAAGACCAGCATGATCAGCACGTTGCTGATCGCGGCCACGATCCGCAGATTGCCGATGACGCCGAAGCCGATCGCGATCGCGGTGATCGCAGCGATGGCCACGACGGGGGTCTTGGTGCGGTCGCTGACGGTGGTGACCTTCTCGAGCCAGGAGATGTCGGCGTCGCGCCCGACGTCGTAGAGCAGCCGGCTCGTTCCCAAGATGTTGCTGAGGATGGTCTTGCTGGTGGCGAAGAGGGCCACGGCGATGATGGCGCTGGCCCAGCCGCTCCCGGCCTTGGTCTCCATGATCTGGGCCAGGGGGCCGCTCGACTCGGCCAGATCGTCGGCGCCGAGAGCCGAGACTGCAGCGATGGCGACGACCAGGTAGATCGCCAGCACGATCCCGGCGGAGATCAGGATGCCCCGGGGCATGGTGGTGCGGGGCTCCTGGGTCTCCTCGGCCATCTTCACGAGGTCCTCGAAGCCGATGAAGCTGAAGAAGATCAGGGCGCTCCCGATGCCGAGCCCGAGGAGATCGGTGTCTCCGCCGTCCACCAGGCTCACGGACCCGATGTCGGGTGCCGCCACCACCACGACCGCAGCCAACCCCGCCAGGGTCACCCCCGTGGCGAGAATGTTGAACCAGCTCGCCTGCGCGGCCCCGGCTGCGTTCACCAGGCCCATGAGCGCGATCACGCCGATGGTCGTGAACACCGTGGGCACGTCGAGGAGTCGGGCCAGGTAGTCGCTGAAGGAGATGGCGATGGCCCCGGCGGCGACCACGCCGGTGAACAGCATGAAGATGCTGGAGAAGGTGGCGATCCGCAGGCCGAAAGCCTGCTTCACGTACTCGAAGCTGCCGCCGGCGTCGGGGTAGCGGCTGACCAGCTCGGCGTAGGAGGCGGCGGTCAGGAACGCCACGGTGGCGGCGAGCAGGAAGCTGAGCCAGAGCAGGGTGCCGCCGTAGGCCGCGGCCTCGCCGATGATGGCGTAGATGCCGGCACCCACGATCCCGCCGACGCCGAACAACACCACGTCGGCCAGGCCGAGATCTCGTGCCAGCTCGGTGCCGTCGTCGCCTGCTCGCTCGTCGGTCCGGGCCTCGGTCGCGGTGTCGGTGTCGTCGGTCATCGTGGCCATGCCAGCCCTGCTACCCAGACGGCGAGCCGCTCGAACATTGCGGCTCGGCAGGCGGCGACGAGACCCGGGCGCCCCCTGGCGTCCCGTCGATGGAGAACAGTGCTGGCGTGGGAGCATGGCCCGATGGAGGCTGGGGAGGGTGTCGAGGGTCGCTGCGTCTTAGCCGAGGGTCGCGAAGCGGTGCTGTACGAGTGGGATGATGGGCTCGTTCTGCGGCTCATGCGTTCCCAGGACGCAGCCCGGCTGTGGTCGCGAGCAGCGCAGCAAGCGAGGCAGCCCGGAGCGCCGGCGTGCCGACGCCCAGGGTCGTGGATGTCGTCGAGATCGACGATCGGCCAGCCCAGATACTCGAACGGATCGACGGCCACGATCTCTTCCCTACCTGGCAGCCAACCCCCTGCGGCTTCCAAAGGTGGCGAGCACATTGGCCTCTGTTCATGTGCAGCTACATCAGGTGGTGGCACCAGCAGAACTGGTGTCGACCCACGAGCGGCTGGCGAGCCGGATTCAGGAGTCAGATCTCGTGCCAGCGGAGATGAAGCGCAGAGCCCTCGACGCGTTGGATGAGCTCCCCGCCGGAGAGATCATCTGCCATGGCGACTTCCACCCGGGCAATGTCTTGCTCAGCGACCGGGGACCGATCCTCATCGACTGGACCGGTGCCACCCGTGGTGATCCCACAGCCGACTTCGCCCGGACACGCTTGATGTTGCAGGTGGGCGAACTTCCGCCTGGAGTACCGGCTGCCATCCGGGCCCTGGCCGCGGTCGGCCGTCGCACCCTCTGGAAGCTCTACGAACGTAACTACCGTCGGGCCAGCTCGATCAGGCTCGATCTGGTCGACCGCTGGACGATCGTGGTGGCCGCGAATCGACTGACCGAGGCCGTGGAGTCCGAACGCTCAGCCCTGCTGGGCACAGTCCACAAGCTCGCTGGCTGAGCGAGCCCGAAGCCAGGGGTCACAGCACCAAGAACCGAGCGTCACCTCACGCCGGGATACCCCATCAGGCCATGGCAGAGCGGCACAACGGGGATACAAGCACGACCCGCGATCGCGCAGTCAGTGGGGAGATGCAGCGATCTCCGTCGCCGGTGTCCTCCCAGAGACCACAGCAGATGGAGTATGGTGCGACGCAATCGCCGATGCCGTCCGGTGTCGGCTGGGAAGCCGTTCTGGCTGATGGGTCAAACCGCCATCCACAATCC
>JBFINV010000088.1:0-8459 GCA_041611015.1 Acidimicrobiales bacterium
AGCTTCGCTGCGGCACCAGCGGGTGGGGGGCGTCAGCTGGACGGGCGGCGGGGCGAACTACACTCATCCAGCTTGAACCTGCTGGTCGTGGTGTTCATCGTGGCGCTCGTAATGGTCGGCTACGGCCTGACCCTGCTGGTCGACCTCGAGCTGAGGGTCGAGGAGCGCCTGCTCTACGGAGTGATCGTCGGCACCGTGGCGGTCAGCATCGCCGGCTTCGGGTTCGCCTGGTGGGCCGGCATGAGCAGGGCCAGCATGGTGGTGGCGTCCGTCTTCGCGCTGGGCGTGAGCGGCGTCGGGTGGCGTCGCGACCCGCCGAGGCTGGCCCGGGAGTGGGCCGACCTCCGCCGCCGCCTCCGCCTGAGCCCGGCACATCCCGAGAGCCCGGCCCCCCTCCTCGGGATCATGGGCGTCAGCACGGTCGTGAGCGTGCGCATCCTCGACATCGCCTACGGCACCACCAGCGACGGTGGGGTCTCGGCCGGACACCTCAGCACCTTCGGCGACTGGTCGGCCCACCTGGCCTACGCGGCGTCCTTCGCCCACGCCGAGAACTTCCCGCCCGAGCTCCCTACCGCGGCCGGCGAGAGCTTCGCCTACCACTTCGGGGTCGACTTCTTCTCGGCCATGTTCGTGCCCCTGGGCCTGTCGCTGCAGGGGTCGCTGCAGGTCTCCAGCGCCATCTTGGCGATCGCCTTCCCCGGGGTCATGTACCTGGCGGTGCACCGATTCGTGGGCAACCGGCTGGCGGCCACGCTCGCGGTCGTGGTCTTCCTGGCTGCGGGCGGGACCGCTGCGCTCTACCGCTTCATCTTCGTCGATCTCGTCGAGAACGGGCCGGCAGTGCTCGGGAACCTGCCCCGCAGCTACGCGTTCGACGGCTTCGACCGCAACTGGCTCGACAACCCGGTCACCGGCTTCCTCTACCCGCAGCGGCCGACCATGATCGGCTTCCCGTCGGTGCTGCTCGGCCTGGCCATGCTCTGGCAGGCCCGCGCCGACCAGCCACACGACCCGGGCCATCGCACCCACCTCTTCGTCGGCCTGCTCACGGGGGTCATGCCCATCTTCCACGTGTTCGCCTTCGGTGTCCTGGTCGCCATGGGATCGGCCTGGGCGCTGATCGAACGAGCCCGACGCTGGGTCTGGTTCCACGTGCCCGCCCTGGTGATCGGGGCTCCGATCGTGATCTGGCAGCTCCCGGAGCGGGGTGCCGAGGGACGGGAGTGGCACCTCGGCTGGATGCTCGGCAAGTCGTCGTGGGATCAGACCCTCCCCGACTTCGTCTGGTTCTGGCTCCTCAACACCGGGGTCTTCATCCCGCTGGTGGTGGCCGGGCTGGTGGCCCGCCGGGACCTGACCCTGCGCTTCCTGCCGATCTTCGGGCTCCTGTTGGTCGCCAACGTCGGCATCTGGCACTTCTGGCCCGGCAACAACGCCAAGTACGTCGTGTTCTTCCTGCTCCTGGGAGCGCCGTTCGTGGGGTCGTTCCTGGCCGGATGGATGCGGCGGGAACCGTCGCTGCGGTTCGCGGCCCTGGCGTTGCTGGTGAGCCTGACCCTGTCGGGCACGCTCGACATCTGGCGGGCGTTCGAGGGCACGTCCGACCCGTACCCGGTGCCGTACCTGACCGGTGACGACGTGCTCGTGGGCGAGTGGGCCAGGGACGTGACGGACCCCGACGCGGTCTTCGCGGTTGCGAACAACAACGTCCACCCGGTGCGGGCCATCGCCGGTCGCACCGTGGTGTCCGGCGCGCCCGGGCGCCTCAACGATCTCGGCGTCGACTGGGTCGAGCGCGACCTGGACCTCCGCACCCTCTACGGCGTGAACGAGGGCTTCGATGCGGTCGTCGACGAGTACGACATCGACTACCTGGTGCTGGGGCCCGAGGAGCGGCGGCTCTTCCGCCCGCCCGACGCCCCCGACGACTGGGACCCGGCGATCTTCTGGGACGCAGCGGCCCCGATCGTCTACGACATCGGCGGGTACAAGGTCTACGACGTGCGGGGGTTCCAGACGTGAGGTCTCCAGCAGGAACGGGGTGGGTACCGTGACGTCCGTGGCCAGCGCGAGCACCGAGGCGCCCTCGGGGCCGATCCCCGGCCAGCTCCCGCTGCTCGGCGACGAGGAGCACGCGACGACAGAGCGCCACGGCGGCTCCGGTCGGCCGGGCTGGCTCAACCTGCGCAACGCCATCATCGCCCTGGTGGTCCTGGGCCTCGGAGCTCGGCTGGCATCGCTCGGGGCCCGCCCCCTCCATCACGACGAGAGCCTCGACGCCTGGTTCTCCTGGAGGGTCCTGATCGGGACCTACGACGGGTACGACCCCGTCTACCACGGGCCGTTGCGCTTCTACGTGACCGCAGCCGTGTTCTGGCTGATCGGCGAGTCGGCCACCACCGCGCGGCTGCTGGCGGCGCTCTCGGGGGCCGCGGTCGTGGCCCTCCCGGTGGTGTGGCGGCGGGATCTGGGTCGGGTCGGCACCGTGGCCGCCGTGGCCCTGGCCGCGATCAGCCCGTCACTGCTCTACTTCTCCCGCGTCGGCCGGGAGGACTCGTTCTTCTTGCTCTTGACGTTCCTCACGGTGATCGTCTTCGTGGCGTTCATCCGGGCGCCCCGGGTCTGGCACCCGACCGCGTTGGTCGCGCTGCTGGTCGCGGGGCTGGCGGTGAAGGAGTCCGTCTTCATCACCATCTTCGTGTTCGGCGCCTTCGGGATGGTCCTGCTCACCCAGGAGCTGGCGCTGGCACCGAGCTCGGTCCAGCACACGGACGCGCGGCACCGGGACGTGTCGGCCGACAGCCTCCGTCGTCTGACCTTGCTCGGGGGCCTCCTGTTGATGGTCCTGGCGCTGGCGTGGGGCGAACCGATCTTCCGCAGCCTGGGCGTGTACGGACTGGTGCTGGCCGCGCTGCTGGTCTGGTCGGCCTGGGACGCCCGGGCCCGGGGGGTCGCTTTCGGCGAGGTGCCGATTCTCCGGTCGTTCCTGGCGGTTCCCCTCACGTGGTGGCTCACTGCAGTGTGGGTGTCGATCCTGCTGTTCATCGCCCTGTTCACGGAGTTCTTCACCAACTTCGGCGGCGCCGGGACCGAGTCGGCACCCTATGGCTCGATCGAGAACGGCCTGCGGGCCGGCTTCGAGTACTGGCGCGGCGAGCAGGACACGGTGCGCGGCGACGCCCGCTGGCAGTACTACCTGGCGATCATCCCCGCGTACGAGTGGTTTGCGTTGGCGCTGGCGGCGGTGGGCATCGGCCGGGTGCTTCGCCGGCCGACGTTGGTGGGTCAGACGCTGATCTGGTGGGGCGTGGGCAGCTTCGCCGTCCACTCCTGGGCCGGCGAACGCATGCCCTGGCTCATGATCCACCCGCTGCTGCCGTTCGTGGTGCTCGCCGGGATCGGGGTCCAGGTGCTCTGGGATCACCGTGACCGCTGGTGGCGGGTGCCGGTTGCGGTGGCGGGGGCCCTCGCCCTGGCGTGGACGCTGACCACGGCATACCAGGCGGCCTACGTGCGCGGCGGCGAACCCCAGGAGCTGCTGGTCCAGGCGGGCCAGGCCACCCCAGAGGTTCCCGAGTGGGTCGACCGGCTGTACCTGCTCGACCGGCTGGTCGTGGCCGAAGAGGGGCGGCACCTGGCGGTCAGCATCGACTCCGACGTCTACTGGCCCTACGGCTGGTACCTGCGGGACTTCCCGACCGGCACCTTCGCGGTGCTCGACACCGACAGCGAGGCTCCCGACTCCGACGTGATCATGGTGCCTCACTGGGAGCAGGAGGCCATCGGCGGCCAGCTCAGCGGCTACACCGCGCTGCCCTACGAGCACCGGTGGTGGTGGGTGCCCGACTTCGACGTGGGCCCGGGCGACTGGGCCCGATGGCTGTGGGATCGGCGCCCGTGGGACGGCTCGACCAGCGATCCGTCGGACTGTCCGGGGTCGCTGGTGGGCCAGGTCTACGTGCGCGACAGCCTGTACGAGCTCGAGCAGCGCTACCTGGCCGGGCGTGACCTGGAGCCGGCAGGCAAGCCCGGCTACGGCGGCCCCTGCCAGCGCCCCGACGTGGCGGCGCTGGGCGGTTAGGAGCTACAGCACCTCCGGCCAGAGCGCGGCCCGGTCGACCTCGTAGATCACGTTGGAGCCGGAGCGGAACACCGGGACCAACGCGGGCTGCTCGGCCAGGGCCTGCAACCCCTCGGGGGTGCCGAACCGGTGCTCCTGGGTGCCCACGATCACGTAGGCCACGCCGTAGCCGCGGAGGAACGAGGTGATCCGAGCCTCATCCCCCGAGGTGTAGAGGGCCTCCACGTCCGCGAGCCGAGAGTCGATCATGGGTTGGAAGGTCCACCGCTGTTGCTTCTGGTGCCAGTCCCACCCGAGCACGGTGGGCATGCCGGTGTGCACCGCCATCCGGGCGTTCCAGTCGTAGCCGCTCCCGGCCCACTCGACCAGGGTCGGGGTTCCCTCCACGTTCGCCCGCAACCACTCGATCAGCGGGAGGTCCTCGGCGATGGGCACGGTGATCTCGTTGCTGGCGTCATCGGGGTCCAGCCGCACGATCGTGGGGTCGCTCTGGAGGTAAGCCAGGCCGTCGAGGGTGATCGGGATCTGGGCGAAGCGGGTCTCGAGCCGAGTCCGGGTGGCGAGCAAGGGGTACGCCAGTCCGGCGAGCAACAGGGCGATCACCGTCAGCGACCAGAGGTTCAGCCGCCACGGCTTGGCGGGGTGCAGCTCCACCCGGTCGGGCCGCCCCTGGCGACGCACCACCGCCGGCCGCTCGGCCACGATTCGCCCCACCTGCCAGATGGCGAACGCCCCGGCCAGGGCGAAGTACTGCCAGGCCTGGAGCCAGAACTTGAACACGGTGTTCATCCGGTCGATGTCGTTCTCGACGGTGATGACGTCGACGCCGCCCGCGATGCCGAACGCCAGCGTGAACAGGCCCAGGGCGACGATGCGACCCATGTCGAGGATTCCACGCCGGAGCTCGATCACCAGCAGGGCCCCGAACACGATCACTCCGGCCACCGAGATGGCGGCGGCGCCGGTGCCCAGACCTGCGATCAGGAGCACCGCGCCCAGGGCCATGGCCGCCCACGCCAGCTTCCAGCCCAGGCTGGACCAGACCGCCGCTGGGAGGGGCCCGGGCGCGGCGTCGCCGGTGCGAGCCCGGCGGCGCAGGTCCACCACGAGCGCGCCGGCGAGCACCGTGGCCAGGACGAGGAAGATCCCCCAGTGCACGAGGAAGTCGTCGAGGGGCGAGCCGTCGGCGGCCCCCTGAAGGCCGGTGTCGAAGGTCTCGTTGGATCGTAGGAACGGCCACAGGACGGCCACGTGAGTCCCCGTCGCGAGCAGTCCGTGACCGAGCACCGAGAGCAGGCGGTGACGCAGCCGCTGCGGGGCCCAGGCGGCCAGCAGCGCTGCCGCGCCCAGACCGCCGATCGCGAGCAACGCCAGCCCGCCGGGGCCCCCGAAGGACGAGAGGCCCGCCGCCACGCCGACGCTGCCGGCGAGCACCGCCAGACCCCGGCGGTCCGGAACCCGGTCTGGATCGGGGGCCGGGGCGACGAGTCGCCCCAGGATCAGCGCCACCGCGGCGACGATGGCGATGCTCGGTAGGTCCCAGGTGTTGACGATGCGGACCACGGCGGTGACCGCACCGAGCAACGCGGCCAGCAGGAGGGATCGGTTCCGATCCCCGGCACGACTCGAGAGCAGGTACGCCAGGGCCAGCGAGACGCCGAGGCCGATGAACGCCATGCCCATGAGGTGGGGATGTAGGTCACCGAACAGGAACGTGAAGAAGGGGAACTCGGTGATGTCGTTGTTTCCGCTGTTGACCCTGCTGGGCGCCCACCAGTCGAACCGGGGGAGCGCGGTCCCGGTGGCCCAGGCCCAGCTGCCGCCGAGGAAGGTGACGATGTGGCCGATGACGGGCAGGTCGGTACCCGTCTGCCACTCGTTCACCTGCTCGAGGCGGTCGTAGTGGAGCCTGATGGCGTCGAGGTTGCCGATCCCGACGAGCAGGACCACCCCGCCGAGCCCGGCCTGGACGGGCACCGGGGAGGGCTCGTGGTCGTAGACCCGGGCCCAGCGGCGCCGGCTCAGCGACACCAGGTTGTGCACCACGCTGAAGGCCGCCGTCGCGGTGAGCGCAGCGTAGGTGGCGACGCCGAGGTTGAACGCCACCTCGGGGAGGACCCGCAACGCCCGCATCGGGACCGTGAGCAGGAACCAGCCGAAGTAGTAGTAGTTCATGAACCCGCCCGCGAACCACGGGTCGATGGCCGGGAGCTCGGTCGAGCGGGCGATCGCCGTGAGGTAGGCGAGCTCCATGGGCTTCTCGCCACCCAGGTACGCCTCCCACAGGTCGGGGTTCGCCGATCGCATCCACAGGGTGAGCCCGAACACGCCGAGGAAGACCAGCTCGCTGGCCACCCACGACAGTCGGAGCTCGACCGCGAGGGCCGCCATCCGCTCGGCGTGGCGAGCCCAGAGCACCAGCCCGACGGCCGCGATCCCCGCGAACCACCACCAGACCAGGCCCCGGTCGTAGCCGGCCAGATCCCAGGACACCGTGAGCCAGACCCCGAGTCCCACGGTCAGCAGGCCCAGCACCTTGGAGAGGCCGTAGCCGGCATCGGGAAGTCGGGAGAACACCAGGGTGGTCCACGGGAGGACCGCCAGCGCGGCCAGCTGGAGCCACACGAGCCACCAGAGCCACGGCACCGCCGACATGGGCCCGCTGGCCCGGAAGGCCTCGTCGAAGGTGTCGCCCCCAGCTGTCGAGGCAGCCTCGTCGGGACGGAGCTGGAGTGCGTTGGTGGCGGCGTCGCTCGGGACCACGTCGGCGGCGACTGCGGCCCGGGCCGGGTTGAGCAGGGCCTCGGCTCGGGCCACCGACCACTCGTCGGTCTTGGCCCAGATGGTCACCGTCGGATGGTCGTAGACGGTGAAAGTCTCCTCGGCGTCGTGGTCGGCGATGGTGATCCCGAACAGCGACGGGGCGTTGCGGAACTGGGCCACCTGCTCGAAGCCGAGGCGACCGTCGAAGAGGGCGGCGTAGTACTCGATGGTGGCCGGATAGCGGGCCGGGACCCTGGGGGTGGCGTCGTAGATGCGGTTGCTGGCCTCGACCACGTAGTCCACCTCGTCGAGCCCGGCGATGAGACGCTCGATCTTGCCGGGAACCGCGTCGGGCTCGAAGGGGTCGAGGCTGACGTGACGGTACTCGAAGCCCTCTGTCGCCGGCACCAACAGGGGCAGGCTGTCGTCCCACACCTGGGTGGACAGCGCTGCGCCGTCGGGCAGGTTCTCCGCCATCCAGACCGACGCGGCGATCCGGGGATGCTCCTGGCCGTAGACGCCGTTGACGAAGGCCAGGCCCCAGAGCGCGGTCACCGCGACGAGGAGCCCCGCCACCACCTGCACCGGCCGGCCGACCAGCCGCATCGCCGGGCGGTCGGCGAGTGCCAGCGATCGACCCGCGTCCCAGGCCCACACCACGCCGAGGCCGCCCAGCACGATCGCCACCGGGTAGGCCGGGAGCAGGTAGCGGATCAGTGGGTTGAACTGCTGGCTGACCAGGCCCAGCATCAGGGTGAGGTAGACGAGCGGGAGCAGCAGGATCCAGCGGTGGCGGGACACCACGTCGAACGTGGCGCGTGCCAGGCCCACCACCACCGCGATTCCCAGCGCGGGGCCCATACCCCACCAGAACGCCGATCCCAGCGGGAACAGCAGCGGGGTCCGCCCGATCCACTGGACCACCCAGGGCACGTTGCCCCCGCTGTTGACCTCGCGGAGGTAGTCGAGGTCCCGGGTGAACCGCTCGTCGAGCGAGAACAGGCCGTCGAACGCGTAGGGCTGGAACACCCGGTACGTGATGGCGGTCGCCGCGAGGATGACCAGGCCGGTGAACGCCCCCCAGACCACCACGTGCAGCGGTAGTTGAACTCGGGTCTTCGTCACCTCGACGTGCTGAGGGTCGGCCGCCTGGTCGAAGAGGACGACCGTGGACCGGCTCTGCTGCTCCGCGGGCCGGATCACCGCCAGCGCGTATGCGGTCACCCCGAGCGCGATCAGCACCGCGATCACGACCGCGATCACTGGGGCCCACAACAGCGCGGCCAGGGCCACCAGGACCAGACCCACCGCTGCAGCCAAAGCGGCAGCGGGCTCCATGCGGGCTCGAGCCACCAGCTCTCTCCAGGCCCTTCGGGCGACGGTCGCGATGGCGGGCGCAGTCGCGACCAGCAGCGCCGTGGCCGGGACCACCAGCGCCGCCGCGGCGATGAGCTTGCTGGCCATGGCCAGACCCAGGATCACGCCGATGCCGCCGGCGAGGCGGAGGCGCAGATCGCCCCGGGCCAGACGCAGCGACAGCCACACCGCAGCGGTGACGAAGAGGGTCACCCAGGGCTCGGCACCGTAGAAGTGCGCGTACTGGATGTGGAGC
>JBFINV010000089.1:0-8440 GCA_041611015.1 Acidimicrobiales bacterium
GGCCGAGGCCGAGAGGATCCGCCGGGTCCGCCAGGGTGAGGCCGACGGCCAACGGGCCGTGATGGAGGCCGAGGCGCTGGGCCTGCTCGCCCTGCTCAGCCGCCGGGCCGAAGGTCTCGGCGCCATGGTCGCCGAGTCGGGCAGCGCCGAGCTGGCGTCGCTGCTGATGATCACCGAGATGATGCCCAAGCTGGTCGAGGAGCAGGTCAAGGCCATCTCCAACCTGCACATCGACAAGATCACGGTGTGGGACAGCGGCAACGCCAACGGTCAGGGGGGCCAGACGGCCAGCTTCCTCGCCAGCCTCATGGGCTCGCTGCCGCCAATGCACGAGCTGGCCGCGAACGTCGGCATCCGGCTGCCGGAGTTCCTCGGCGAGGTCGAGGAGGGCGAGGCCGTGGCCCCCAAGCTGCGCAAGCTGGCCGACCAGGTCGAGGAGGCCCAGGCCGCAGCGAGCGCGGGCTCCGGGAGCGGCGACGACGATGCCCCTCCCAAGCCCGACTGGGACGGCTAGCGCAGCGAGCGCCGGGCGCCTCGAGCGATCAGGGACTCAGGCGGCCCGCAGGGCTGCGATCCGCTCCTCGATGGGCGGGTGGGTCATGAAGAGACGCCGCAGGCCGTGCGCTGCGCCGCCACGGATCCCCATGTCCTCGACCTGTTCGGGTAGATCCGACGGCACCCCGCCGGCGCGCAGGCGCTCGAGCGCGTGGGCCATGTCCTCGTTGCTGGTGAGGGTGCCGCCACCCTCGTCGGCGCGGAACTCCCGGCGGCGGCTGAAGTAGCGGACGATCATGGTGGCCAGGAAGCCGAGGGCGATCTGGGCCGCGATGGACACGATGAAGTAGCCCGGGCCGTGGCCGTCGCGGGTCTTGAACACGGCCTTGTCGACGACCGACCCGATGATGCGGGACAAGAAGAAGACCACGGCGTTGAGCACGCCCTGGATGAGGGTGAGGGTCACCATGTCGCCGTTGGCGATGTGGGTGACCTCGTGCGCCAGCACGGCCTCGACCTCGTTGGGCTGCATGCTGCGCAACAACCCGGTGCTGACCGCGACCAGGGCGTCGTTGCGTCGGGCTCCGGTGGCGAAGGCGTTGAGCTCGGGCGAGTCGTAGATGGCGACCTCGGGGCGGCCGATGCCGGCCTGGTCCGCCAGCCGGTGGGTGGTCTCGAGGACCCACTGCTCGGCCTGGTTGCGGGGCTGGTCGATCACCTGGGCCCCCACCATCCGCTTGGCGATGGCCTTGGACATGGCCAGGGAGATGAACGCGCCGCCCATGCCAATCACCAGCGAGATGATCAGGAGCCCCACGTAGCCGGTGGTGTCGATGCCGAGCGTGCTCTGGAAGATGGCCAGCACTGCGGCCAACAGCGCCATCACCGCCAGGTTGGTACCCAGGAAGTACAGGAGCCGCTTGCTCATCGATGAAGCCTCCGATTCGTGGCCGGCCGGGGACCGGGTCGGCCCAACGGTAGCCGCCCCGCGGCGGTCATCAGACGCCGCTGCGGAGCGCGACCAGCTCTTCGGGGGTCATCAGCACCTCGCGTGCCTTGGAGCCCTCGGACGGCCCGACCACGCCCCGCTCCTCGAGCAGGTCCATCAGGCGGCCGGCTCTGGCGAAGCCCACTCGCAGCTTGCGCTGGAGCATGGAGGTGGACCCGAGCTGGGACTCGACGATCAGCTCCATGGCCTTGAGGAGGAGCTCGTCCTCCTCACCGTCGCCGGTGGAGCCCCCGGGCAGCCCGTCGGCCGCGTCGGCGGTACCGGCGTCGGTGATGGCTTCGGCGGTCACACCGGCTGCGTCGTCGTCCGCCTCGAGGAGCCTGGCCTGCTTGCGCCAGGCTCCGACCACGGCCTTGATCTCCGCCTCGTCGACCCAGGCCCCTTGGATTCGGTTGGCGCTGGACGACTTGGGGTCGAGCAGCAGCATGTCGCCCCGACCGACCAGGCGCTCGGCGCCGGGCTGGTCGAGGATCACCCGGCTGTCGGTGAGGCTCGACACCGCGAAGGCCAGCCGAGCCGGGATGTTGGCCTTGATGAGCCCGGTGATCACGTTCGTCGACGGTCGCTGGGTGGCGACGACGAGATGGATGCCCACCGCCCGCGCCTTCTGGGCGATGCGACAGATCGAGTCCTCCACGTCGCGGGCGGCCACCATCATGAGGTCGGCGAGCTCGTCGACCACCACCAGGATGAGCGGCAGCCGGGGGTAGGTCCTGGGGTTGCCCTCGGCGTCGACGGCTCCCGGAGGGGCCTCGATGGTCCCTTGGTCGTACGCCGCGTTGTAGCCACCGATGTCGCGGTAGCCCACCTCCGAGAGCAGCTCGTAGCGCCGGTCCATCTCCCGGCAGGCCCACTGGAGGGCGTTGGCCGCCTTCTTCGGGTCGATCACCGGCTGGGTGAGCAGGTGCGGGACCCGCTCGTACTGGGACATCTCGACCATCTTGGGGTCGATCAGGATCATGCGGACCTGCTCGGGTGTGGAGCGCATCAGGATCGAGGTCACGATGGTGTTGATGCAGGAGCTCTTGCCCGCGCCGGTGGCGCCGGCGATGAGGATGTGGGGCATCTTGGCCAGGTCCATCAGGACCGACTTGCCGTTGATGTCGCGGCCGATGGCCACCTCGAGGGCACCGGTGGCGCGGCGGGCCTCGGGCGAGGCCAGGATGTCGCCGAGGGCCACCATGGCCCGGTCGGTGTTGGGGACCTCCACGCCGATGGCCTGCCGGCCCGGGATGGGCGCCAGGATGCGGACGTCGGGCGATGCCATCGCGTAGGCGATGTCCTTGTGCAGGCTGGTGACCCGGGCCACCTTCACCCCTGGCCCCAGCTCGAGCTCGTAGCGGGTCACGGTGGGACCGACCACCATCCCCACCAGCCGGGTCTCCACCCCGTGCGCCGCCAGGGCCCGCTCGAGCACCCGTCCCCGCTCCTCCACGGCGAGGTGGTTGACGTCCTGGTCGGCGGAGCGGTGCAGGAGCTTGGGTGCCGGGAGCTTCCAGGGCGAGCCCTTGGCGGCGGGCCCCAGCTCGATCTCGAGCTGCTCGGAATCACCGGCCTCCACGGCGATCGTCGGGGCCCGGGGTGCGGGGTCGACGTCGCCGCGTTCTTCGGGGAGATCGTGGGTGGGTTTGTCGGCGGCGGTGAGGTCGATGACCACCTCGTCCTGGTCGAACAGCTGGGCCGTGCCCCCGACGACGATGACCGGCTCCGGCTCGGCATCGGTCGTTCGATCGCGCTCCTCGCCCAGAGCCCGCTCCACGGCTCGGATCAGCGAGTTCCAGAGCGTGGAGACGGCCCGACCCGCCACGCTGGCGGCGTCGAGCAGCGAGATCCCGGTGACGACGAGGATGCCGATCACCGCGACGGCGAGCAGGACCAGGCTGGCGCCCCAGATCGACAGGAGCACCTCCAGCGGTCCGCCGACGGCGGCACCCAGCAGCCCCCCGGCATCGATGAACCGGTCGGCGTCGTCGTTCAGGGTGGGGCGGCCCCGACCGACGTGGAGCGCGCCCGTGGCCGCGCCGAGGACCATCAGGGCCCCGACCGTGAAGCGGGCCAGCCGATCGCCCGGGCTGGCGCCGCCGCGCCGGTCGGCCTCGGGGCCCCGGCCGAACACCAGGGCTGCGCCGGCGGCGACCACGGCCGGCGGGACGATCACCCGGGCCAGGCCGAACAGGGTGCCGAAGCCCACGCGGAGCGCGGCGCCCACGGGACCGGCCAGGTCGAGGTACAAGCCGAGCGCGGCCAGCAGACCCACGGCCACCAGGACCACGCCCCACACGTCGGCCTGGCGGCCGTCGAACGCGGTGCCGACCGCCTTGGTGATCTGGCCCGAATGCGCCGTGGTGGTGGTCTGGGTCCGGCCGCGGCGGGAGCCGCTGCGGCGCGACGAGGTGCCCGAGGTTCGCTTGTGCTTGGCCACAGTGCCACCAACGCTAACACCAACCACACCAGGCACGGAACCAGCCCCCAGCGCGCGTCGATGCGCGCGGTCTGTGGTCAGACGCTGAGGACGATGGGGACGATCATGGGGCGCCGCCCGGTGCGGGTGTTGACGAAGGCGCCGACGGTCCTGCGGGTTCGGCGCTCCAGCAGCTCCACGCTGAGGTCGGCTTCGTCCGCGAGGGCGTCGACGAGCGCCGCGTGGAGCTCGCAGGCCGCGGCCTCGGTGAGCTCGTCGTAGTGCTCGTCGCCGAGCCAGCCTCGACTCTCGATGACCACCTGGCCCCGCAGCTGCCGGGCCTGGAGGTCGACCGCGGCGGTGGCGGTCACCACCCCCTCCTCGCCCAGGATCAGCCGCTCCCGGAACACGTCGTGGTCGTCCTCGGTGATGTCGCCGTGGACGAAGGTGTAGCCGCCGGGCGTGACCTCTCGCACTAGCCGGAGCCCGCTGTCGTCGAGGACCACCTGGTCCCCGTCGGTGGCCAGCAGCACCCGGTCCTCCGGGAGCCCCATTCGTACTGCCAGCTCGGCGTGGGCCACCAGGTGGTGGTACTCGCCGTGCACCGGGACGAACCACTCCGGCGAGGCCACGGTGTGGAGCACCTGCAGCTCCTCCTGGCGGCCGTGGCCGGACGTGTGCAGCCCCAGGTGCCCGGTGTGGCGCACCCGGGCCCCCCGGCGCACCAGCTCGTCGATCATCCGGGCCACCCGGGCCTCGTTGCCCGGAATCGGGTGCGACGACAGGACCACGGTGTCGTGCTCGTCGATCTCGATCCAGCGGCTGTCGCCCATGGCCGCCAGCGCCAGCGCAGAGCGGGGCTCGGCCTGCGAACCGGTGGACATGACGCAGACCTCGCCGGGGTCGGCATCGCCGACGTCCTCCAGCTCGACGAAGGCGGGGTCGGGGATGCGCAGCAGCCCGAGCTCGCGGGCCAGGGCCACGTTGCGCTTCATCGACATGCCCAGGGTGGCGATCTTGCGGCCGGCCGCCAGCGCCGCGGTGGCGATCTGCTGCACCCGGTGGATGTGGCTCGAGAACGAAGCGGTGATGATCCGGCGTCCCTCGTTCTCGCGGAACACCCGGGCCAGGACCGGCCCGATCTCGGACTCGCTCTGGGTCCGGCCAGGGACGTCTGCATTGGTGCTGTCGCACAGCAGCAGCCGGATGCCGGGGTCGTCGGCGAGCGCGCCGATCCGGCCGAGATCGGTGTGCCGCCCGTCGACCGGCGTCAGGTCGAGCTTGAAGTCGCTCGAGTGCAGGATCGTCCCCTGCGGCGTGGCGATCGCAGAGATCAGCCCACTGGGCACGCTGTGGGTGACCGGCAGGAACTCGCAGTCGAAGGAGCCGATCGAGAGGCGCTCGTTGTCCTGGACCGTCACCAGCCGAGCCCGGTCCAGGACCTCGGCCTCCTCCAAGCGGTTGCGCACCATGCCGATCGTGAACGCCGACCCGTAGATCGGGAACGAGAACCGCCGCAGCGCGTGGGACAGCGCTCCGATGTGGTCCTCGTGGCCGTGGGTGGTGATGCAGCCGACGATGCGATCGGCCTTGTCCGCCAGGTAGCTCAGGTCGGGGAGCACCGAGTCGGCCCCCGGCATGGACTCGTCGGGGAACAGCTGACCGCAGTCGAGCAGCAACAGCTCGCCGCCGGACTCGATGGCGGCGCAGTTGCGCCCGATGTCGCCCAGCCCGCCGAGGAAGGTGATCGAGACCGGCGGGGCCATGGAGCGGCGCCGGTCAGCCGATGCCCAGCTCGGCGCCGACCAGGGTGGTGGCCACCACTGCGGCCGCGGCGGTCTCGAGCCCCGGCGGCTCCGCGTCCATCGGCGGGCGTCCCCGACCGACCGGCAACCCGAGCACTCGCATGACCGCCTTGGTGGGGATCGGGTTGGGGGCCTCTGGCGAGCTCTCGAAGGCGAACGACTGGAGCAGCGAGGCGTTGATGCGCCGGGCCTCGTCGAGGTCGCCCTTCTCGACCGCGGTCATGAGGTCCTGGTGCTCCAGCCCGGTCCAGTGGGTGGCCACGCCGACGCAACCCACGGCCCCCACGGCCAGGAGCGACAGGGTGAGCCCGTCGTCGCCGCTGTAGACCTCGAACCCGTCGGGGGCCTCGGCGATGAGCAGCGCGGTCTCGGCCGGGTCGCCGGCGGCGTCCTTCAGGGCCACGATGTTCTCCACGTCGTGGGCCAGCTCCAGCAAGGTGTCGGTCTCGATCTTGCGGCCGGTCCGCACCGGGATGTCGTAGAGCATCACCGGGAGGTGGGTCGCTGCGGCGACGGCCTCGAAGTGCGACAGCAGCCCGCGCTGGCTGGGCCGGTTGTAGTAGGGGGTGACGACCAGCACCCCGTCGGCGCCGGCGGCGGTGGCTCGCTCGGTGGTGGCGATGGCGGACCGGGTGTCGTTGCTCCCGGTGCCTGCTATGACCGGCACGTCGACCGCGTCGGCCACCGTGGTCACGAGGTCGATGTGCTCGTCGGCGGTGAGCGTGGGGGCCTCACCGGTGGTGCCGGCCACCACCAACCCCTCGCTCCCGTGGCCCGCCAGCCAGCGGGCCAGCTCGGCTGCAGCGTCGAGGTCGAGGCCGCCATGGTCGTCGAACGGCGTGACCATCGCGGTCATCACCCTGCCAAACCGTGCCATCTGCCTACCAGACCTCTCCTCGACCATCACCCCGTCCCGCCTTCGGGCAGGGTACCGCCTGGTGTGCCCGACCCGCCGCTTCCAGCCGGCCCGCTCAGAGGTACTCGACGGGGATGTCGGTGCGATGGGCGCCGCCGCCGCCGCTGTGCGCGATGCGACGCAGCACCAGCGGGTAGCCCACCAGGCCGATGGTGGCGAACACGAACCACTGCACGGCATAAGAGAGGTGCGGGCCCTCGTCGAGCTCGGGCCGGGACAGGGGAATGGGCAGATCGCCCACCGGTGGCTCCTGGGTCTCGAGCTGCAGGTACACGGGCAGGATCCGGTAGCTCAGCTGCTCCTGGAGGCGAGCCAGGTCGGGGCGCGACAGCGCCGTAAGGGTGGTGCCGCTGGGATCAGGCGACTGCAGGCCGCGGGCCGTCTGGGTCTCGCGCACCAATCCGTTCACGTCGACGGTCCCCGCGGGAGGGGCGCTGGCCGGCCGGGGCTCGTCGGGCCCGGGCTCGCGGGGGACCCAACCCCGGTTGACCACCACCGCGGTGCCGTCGTCGAGCATGAGCGGGGTCAGAACCCAGTGGCCTGGCGTCTGGTTGAGGGTGCGGTTGCTGACCAGGACCTCGTCGGCGGACCGGTACTCGCCGCGGGCGCTGGCCAGCCTGAACCGGATCGCGTCGCCGAGTTCGTAGGAGTCCGAGGGCGAGACCAGCTCGGTAATGGGAACCATCGGCTCGTCCAGCCGGTCGGTGACCACGGCGTTGCGGTCGCGCCGCTGGTCGAGCCGGTCGAGCTGCCAGAATCCCAGGGCCACCATGGTCAGGATCAGGGCGGCCACCAGCACGTGGGACAGGATCCAGCGGGGCCGGGCCGCGAACCGGTACATCGCCTCGATGGTATTGAGGCCCGAGCCGTTGCCACCCGGCGATCTGTGAGAAGAAATCGCCGAAAACTTCTTCTCACAGATCGAGGAAGGCGTCCAGGCCCCGGGTCAGTCCCGGGTGGTCGGCGATCCGCTTGCACGCCAGGAGCACCCCCGGCATGAAGGAGGACCGGTCGTAGGTGTCCTGGCGGATGGTCAGCGTCTGCCCCTCGGTGCCCAGCAGCACCTCCTGGTGCGCGATCGTGCCCGCCATCCGGAGCCCGTGGATGCGGATGCCGGCAGGTCCCGCTCCGCCGCGGGCACCAGGGAGGACCTCGCGTTCGGTGGGGTCGGCCGCCCACTCCCCGGAGGCCGCGGCCATGCGCTCGGCGGTGGCGATGGCGGTGCCGGAGGGGGCGTCGACCTTGGCGTTGTGGTGCAGCTCGACGATCTCGGCGGTGTCGAAGAACGGAGCCGCCAGCTCCGCGAAGCGCATCATCAGCACCGCGCTGATCGAGAAGTTGGCCGCCACCACGCAGTTGCTGGTCGTGAAGGCCGCTTCCAGCTCGTCCAGGTCGGCGTCGGTGAGACCGGTGGTCCCGACCACGGCGTGCACCCCGGCCCGGGCCAGCTCCACGAGATGGGTCCGGGCCGCGGCAGCCACCGTGAAGTCGATCGCCACCTGGGCCCCGGCATCCACCAGCGCAGTGACGTCCGAGGCCACCGTGAGCCCGACATCGGGACCACCGATATCGCCCAGTTGGGCTCCCGACCGGGCCGGGTCGACCGCAGCGACCAGCTCCACCTCGGCGTCATCGTGCACCGCCCGACACGAGGTCAGACCCATCCGACCGCCGGCACCGAGCACCCCGACCCTGAGCACCATGCCCCGAGTCTCGCTCACCACCCCCGGGAACGACGAATGGGGCCGCGTGCGCGGCCCCATTCGTTGCTCGAATCCGGTCGGACCGGAGGGACTCCTAGCGGCGGTTGCGCC
>JBFINV010000090.1:0-8319 GCA_041611015.1 Acidimicrobiales bacterium
CCCACCCCGGCGGCCACCCAGAGCTTCCCGATCTACCTCACCGACGCCGAGAACCGGGTCCGGATGGTGGAACGGGAGCTACCGGACCGGCTGACCATCTCCGCCCTGGTGGACGAGCTCCGCGAGGTCCCCACCGACGAGGAGACCGCGCAGGGCCTCTTCACCGTCATCCCCCCCGAGACGTCCTTCTTCGCCGAGCCCATCACCGACGACACCGGCCTCGCGATCTTGGACTTCAACTCCGGCAGCTTCGACACCCTCGCCGGCGAGCAGCGGACCCTGGCGCTGGCCCAGCTGGTGTGGACCCTGACCGAGAGCCCGTCGATCTCCCGCATCATCATCCGTGTCGAGGGCATCGAGGAGCGCTGGCCCACCGACGGCGACGACCGCAGCGTGCTGCGCCGCAGCGATTACTCGTCGTTCGACCCGGACTTCGTGGAGCCGACGCCAGAGCCCGTCGAGGAGGAGCCGCCGATCGAGGGCGCCACCCCCACCGCCGAGGCCGGCGGCTGAACGAGCTCCGGGGAAGCCTCAGGGGAAGAAGGTACTCGCCACGTCGTACAGGGCAGGGTCGACGAACTTGAGCTCGGCCACCGCATCGGCCAGTGGCACCCGGACCACGTCGCCGTGCTTGATCGCCACCATCGAGCCGAACGCCCGGTCGTGGGCGGCGTCGATGGCGGCGATGCCGTAGCGAGTACACAGCACCCGGTCGAACGGAGACGGGCTGCCGCCGCGTTGCACGTGGCCCAGGACCGTGACCCGGGTCTCGTAGCCGGTCAGGCGCTCGATCTCGTCGGCCACCACGTTGCCGATCCCACCCAGGCGCCGGTGCCCGTACTCGTCGATGGCCGGCTCGGGAACCTCCAGCGTGCCCGGGATGGGAACGGCCCCCTCGGCCACCACCACCACCGAGGCGAACCGTCCCGCCTCGTGGCGGCGCTTGATCGACGCCGACACCGCTTCGATGTCGAACGGCACCTCCGGAATGAGGGTGACGGTGGCCCCGCCGGCGATCCCGGACCACACCGCGATGTGGCCCACGTGGCGGCCCATGACCTCGATCACCATCACCCGATCATGGGACTCGGCCGTGGTGTGGAGCCGCTCGATGGCTTCGGTGGCGATGCCGACTGCGGTCTCGAACCCGAACGTCAGCTCGGTCTCGCCGATGTCGTTGTCGATGGTCTTGGGCACCCCGATCACGTCCAGCACGCCGTCGCGCCAGAGCTGGAGGCCACAGGACAGCGTGCCCTCGCCGCCGATGACGATCATGGCCTCGATGCCCAGCTCGTCGCGGGCCTCGATGGTCCGCTCGATGCCGCGCTCGCGCATGTAGGGGGTGACACGCGAGGTACCCAGGATGGTGCCACCGCGCGAGATGGTGCCCCGCATCCGCTCGACCGAGAGCATCTCGTACTCGCGGCGCAGGACGCCGCGCCAGCCGTCGTGGAAGCCGATGATCTCGTCGCCGTACACCCGCTCGGCCTTGAACACGATCGCCCGCAGCACTGCGTTGAGACCCGGGCAGTCGCCGCCGCCGGTCAGCACTCCAACACGCATGGGATCTCCTCAGGATGCGAGCGCACAGTGTAAGGGGTGCACCACCCGGCACTACGCTCCGGCGATGCCCGTGATCCTCGCCCTCGACGCCGGCACCACCGGCGTCCGGACCATCGCCATCGACGAGCACGGCCGAGCCGTGGCCTCGGCCTACCGGGAGTTCCCGCAGTACTTCCCGAGGCCGGGCTGGGTCGAGCACGATGCCACCGAGATCTGGGAGGCGGTCCAGGCGACCCTCGGCGAGGTGTGCGACGCGATCGAGGAGCCCCCGGCGGCCATCGACATCACGAACCAGCGTGAGACCGTCGTGGCCTGGAGCCGGGCCAGCTCCGAGCCCGTGCACCGGGCGCTCGTGTGGCAGGACCGCCGCACCGCTGACCGCTGCACCGAGCTGGAGGCCGCCGGCAACCTACCCCTGGTGCGCCAGCGAACCGGGTTGGTGCTCGACCCGTACTTCTCGGGGTCCAAGCTCGAGTGGCTGCTCACCGAGGGCGGGGTACAGGCCTCCGGCGACCTGGCGGTGGGAACCGTCGACGCCTGGCTGGTGTGGAAGCTCACCGACGGTGCAATCCACGCCACCGACGCCACCAACGCCAGTCGGACCCTGCTGTACGACATCGGCGAGCTGCGCTGGAGCGAGGACCTGTGCGAGCTCTTCGGTGTCCCCGGCCACGTCCTCCCGGAGGTCCGGGCCTCCAGCGGATCGTTCGGCACCACGGCTGCCGAGGCCGCCTGCGGCGCCGGCATCCCGATCAGCGGCATCGCCGGGGACCAGCACGCCGCCCTGTTCGGTCAGGCCGCATTCTCCGTCGGTGACGCGAAGAACACCTACGGCACCGGCTCGTTCGTGCTCATGAACGTGGGCCAGCGCTGCCCCGAGCCCGTCGAGGGTCTCCTGACCACGCTGGCCTGGCTGCTCGACGGGGGCGCCCAGCCCCGGGCCACCTACGCCCTCGAGGGCGCGATCTTCGTGACCGGTGCTGCGGTGCAGTGGCTGCGTGACGGGCTACAGATCATCGACGAGGCCCCCGACCTCGAGCCCCTGGCCCGGCAGTGCGACGACACCGGTGGGGTGTACCTGGTGCCGGCCTTCACCGGCCTGGGCAGCCCCTACTGGGACCCGTATGCCCGGGGCACCATCGTGGGGCTGACCCGGGGATCGGGCCGCCCCGAGCTGGCGCGAGCGACGATCGAGGCCATGGCCTACCAGACCCGCGACGTGGTGGATGCCATGACCGCGGCCACGGGCACCGCGCTGCAGAGCCTGCGTGTGGACGGCGGCGCGTCGGTCATGGAGCTGCTTCTCGAGCTGCAGGCAGACCAGCTGGGGGTGCCGGTGCGGCGCCCGAGGATGCAGGAGACCACCGCGTTGGGCGCCGCGTATCTGGCGGGCCTGGCTGTCGGTGTCTGGGGGTCGCTCGACGACATCGCAGAGCATTGGGAGCTCGACACCGAGGTGACGCCGGGGCCCGACGGCGCCCGCGCCGAGGCCGCGTACGCAGGCTGGCGCCGCGCCGTGGAGCGCAGCCGGGACTGGGCTCGGAACTGAGCCCGCTCAGGGACCGTCGGTGGGTGTGAGCTCGGTGAGGGTGGCGCGGAGCTGGCGGATCGCCTGGGCGGTGCGCTGCTCGTTCTCGATGAGCGCGAAGCGTACGAAACCCTCCCCCCCGGGCCCGAAGCCGACGCCGGGCGACGTGGCCACCTTGGCCTCGGTGACCAGCCACGACGCGAACTCGATCGAGCCCATGTGACGGTAGGGCTCGGGGATCGGGGCCCACACGAACATCGTTCCCCGTGGGGGCTCGATGTCCCATCCGAGGCGCTGCAGCCCACCGCAGAGAGCGTCGCGCCGGCTCTGGTAGACGTCGTTGACCAGCTTGGGGTGGTCGGCTGCCTCGTTGAGCGTGACCGTGGCCGCGATCTGGATGGGCTGGAAGGTGCCGTAGTCCAGGTACGACTTGAGCTTGGCCAACGCTGCCACCACCTCGGGATTGCCGAGCATGAAGGCCACCCGCCACCCAGCCATCGAGAACGACTTGGTCATCGAGTACAGCTCGACCGCCACCTCCTTGGCCCCCTCCACCTGGAGGATCGACGGCGGCCGGTACCCGTCGTAGCCCAGGTCGGCATAGGCGAAGTCGTGGACCAGCAACACCCCCTGTTCGTGAGCGAAGTCCACCACCTGCTCCATGAACGCGAGGTCGACGCAGGTGGTGGTGGGGTTGTGCGGGAACGAGAGCAGGATGACCCGGGGCTTGGGCCAGCTGTACTCCCAGCGCTCCCGCATGGCGGTGAAGAAGTCGCTGCCGGTCGAGAGCGGGATCTCGCGGACCTCGGCGCCGGCGAAGATCGGCGAGTACAGATGGATCGGGTAGGACGGTGAGGGCACCAGCACCGCGTCGCCCGGCTGGAGCAGCGCCCACATCAGGTGGGACAGACCCTCCTTGGCCCCGATGGTGTTGATGGCCTCGGTCTCGGGGTCGAGGTACACGCCGAAGCGGCGCTCGTAGAGGTTGCAGATCGCTTCGCGCAGCTTCGGGAGGCCCCGGGAGGCCGAGTACCGATGGTTCCGGGGGTTCCGCGCTGCCTCGCACAGCTTCTCGACAGCGATGTCGGGCGAGGGCAGGTCGGGGTTGCCGAAGCCGAAGTCGACGATGTCGTCACCGGCGCGCCGGCCATCCACCTTCAGCTCGTCGATGATGCTGAAGACGTAGGGAGGCAGGTTGGTGATCCGGCGGAACTCCATCGAACCAGCTTAGGAGACTGTCGAGCGGGGGTGGTTCAGCGCCCGGCCGCCAACATCGCGGCTCCGATGGCCCCCGAGCGGCCGCCGAAGTGCGACAGCTCGATGGCGACCGGCTCGCGCAGGTCGGCGTCGACCATGACCTTCGGATAGGCGTCGCGTATGGCCTCGACGAGCGGCTCGCCGATGTCCGCGAGCCCCCCGCCGACGACGATGATGGCCGGGTCGAGGATGTTGACCAGGTTGGCCAGCCCCACCGCCGCCCAGTAGCCGAGGTCTGCGAGAATGGCCAGGGCCGCCGGGTCGCCCTGGGCCACCAGGGCCGCGGTGTGCTCGCTGGTCACGGCGTCGACCTCGCCGCCAGCCAGCGCCAGCAGCGATTCCGCCCTCCCAGAGGCGGCCGCTTCTCGCGAGAGGCGACCCAACGCGGTGCCCGACGCATAGCGCTCCCAGCAGCCCCGGCGCCCGCACACGCAGGGGATCCCGTCGTGGACGACGATCATGTGACCGGACTCGCCCGCGAAGCCGGCTGCGCCGTGGTGGAGCTGACCGCCGAGCACGAAGCCGGTGCCGATGCCGGTGCCGAGGGCCACGAAGGCCACATCGGCCACCCCCCGGGCCGCGCCCAACCTGGCCTCGGCCCAGGTGGCGGTGGTCGCGTCGTTGTCGACGACGGTCTCCATCCCGAGGAGGTCGTCGAGGCGAGCCTTGAGGGGGAAGCGCACCAGCGAGGCGATGTTGGGCGAGGTGCGGACCACGCCTACGCCGTCGACGATGCCCGCACAGCCGACCCCCACGGCGCCGACCGCCTCACCCTCCTGGTCGGCCAGGCGGTCGCAGATGCCGGCGATGGTCTCCACCAGCACATCGGGATCCTCGGGGCGCAGGACCTTGATGGTGGGCCCGATCTCCCCGTCGGCCCCCACAGGCACCCCCCGCACGTTGGTCCCGCCGATGTCGAACCCGACGGCCAGCGAGCCGTCGTTCACGTAGTGACCGTGGCCTCGACGCGACGGCGCAGATCGTCGAGCGCGGTGCGGATGATCCGGGACTCGGCCCGGCGCTTCACGAAGCCGGGGATGGGGACCACCAGGTCGGCCTCGAGGTGATAGGCCACCTCGGTCCGGGACCCGTCGCCCACGGGCAGGAACTCGTACTCGCCGTCGAGCTTGCGGGTGATGTCGCCCTCGAGCTGGCGCCAGGCGAAGCGCAGCGGGTTGCTGCCGTAGTAGTAGCGCAGGGTGTAGGTGGTGCTCCGACCCATCGCCGCGGCCCGGAACGTGACGTCACCACCCCGGCCGTCGTCGTCGCGGCGCTGCACCACCACCTCCTTCACATCGCTGGCCCACTCGGGATAGCGCTCGAAGTCCAGCGCGACGGCGAAGCACTGCTCGGGGCTGGCATCGATGATGGCCCGCTGGGTCGCATGATCGGTCATGACGTCACCTGGTCCGCTGCTTCTTCGGTCGGAGGTGGGCCCGGGGCGGGAAGTCGCCGTGGCGGGACGCCCACCACCCGGCCATTCCCAGACCGTACATGGGAACAAGGATACCGAACGCAACCCCGGTGAACGGGCGCACCGACGCGGTGGCGAAGGCGACGCCGATCTGCACCGCAGTGGAGCCGAGCAGATGCCAGCGAACCCGTGCTGGGGCTGACCCGGCGAGGAAGTACAGGCCACCGACGCCGATCTCCTCGATCCGGCTGCGGTCCACGGCCCGGGCGTACGCGGCCAAGAAGGCCACGCACCCCAGGGCGAACAGCGCCACCGCCACCACCACCCCGACCGACCGGGCGGCTGCGGTGATGGTGGACAGCACCGCGCTCACGGTGAACACCCCGGTGCCGACCCACGACAGCGTGATGATGGACCGTCCGGCGGGACGACCGTCGTCTGCCATGGGCCGATGATGCCAGCAACAGCCAGGCGGGGCCCAAGCGGTCAGCGCCGTTCCGGCGCGGCTGCGGTCGCGGCTTGGACCAGTGCGGATCGGAAGCGCGCCGCGAGGCGGTCGTAGTCGAAGTCCTCGACGGCCCGCCGGCGGGCCGCCTGCCCCATCTGCTCGCGGAGCCGATCGTCATCGAGCATCGCCCGCAGCGACTCGGTCACCTGGACGAGGTCACCGGGATCGTCGATCACCAACCCGGTCACTCCGTGGACAACGGCCTCGGCCGCACCGCCGCTGCGCCCTGCGAGCTGGGGGACGGACGCGGCTGCGGCCTCGAGGAACACGATCCCGAACCCCTCCTGTTCCAGCCCACCCCAGCGAACTCGGCACAGCATCGAGAACACGTCGGAGATGCCGTAGAGCGTGGGCACCGCGGCATCCGGTGCTCGTCCGAGGAAGCGGACGGGGGCCCCGACCCGAGCCACCCGCCGTTCCAGGCGACGCCGGTCCCGGCCAGCACCGACGACGAGGACCACCAGCGAGGGGTGGCTCGGCGCCAACAGCGCGGCCGCGTCGATCAGGACGTCGAAGCCCTTCCGCGGCACCAGCCGGCTGAGAGCGAGCACCACGAGTTCGTCGGGCTCCACGCCGAAGCTCTCCCGAGCCCGGGCACGCTCGTCGGCCCCGAGGGGGCTGAACCGGTCGGTGTCGACACCAGGCGGGACCACGACCACCGGCAACGACTGCCCAGCGGCCCGCTCGGCCTCGGCAGTGGAGTAGTCCCCGGCGGTGATGACGAGCTCGGCGTCTCGCAACGTCTCCCCGAGCAGCGCCCGGGTGCCCGGGAGCCGGCCGGGGACGGTTACCTCGGCTCCGTGGAGGATCAGGCCATAGGGCAGACCCAGCCGGGGACCGAGGGCCCCGACCGGCACCGCCGGGTCGAACATGATCAATTCCACGTCGAGCTCTTGGACCAGGGCCCGGATCTGGCGGCCCAGCCAGGGCTCGGGGAGCAGGAACGGCTGCCGGGTCCGGATGATGCGGTGCCCCTGGCGGGCGTCCCACGCCAGGTCGCCGGGATGGGGGCGGGTGAGCACGGCGACCTCGTCGGGAGGTTGGCGCCGGTACACCTCCCAGAGGTAGTTCTGGATGCCCCCGAGCTTGGGGGGATAGTCGTTGGTGACCAGCAGGTGCCGCATCGGCGCCGATGGTGGTCGATCAGCCGGCCACGGGCACATCGCGGGCCAGCTCCGCCCGGACCCCGGGGTCGGGGTCGTCCGCGAGCGGTGCCAGCAGCTCGGTGAGTCCGAGCCGTTTGGCGGCCCACACCGCATGGGCTCGCAGCATGGCGTCGTCATCGCCGAGCAGCTCTGCGACCGCGGCCACCACCCGTCGATCGCCACCGGCAGCGCTGTTGCCCAGAGCGATGAGGGCGTTCCGGCGCAGGTACCGGGGATCTCGAGCGGGGATGTACCACTGGCCGTAGCGTTCCAACAAGGTGGCGTCGTCGGCGGTCAGCAGCTCCAGCAGCGGCACCAGACGACGCTGTGGGGACGGCGCGATCCGCACTGGCTCGGCTGCGTAGCGGCGGTTCGGCGGACACACCAGCTGGCAGTCGTCGCAGCCGTAGATCCGGGTTCCCAGCGCCTCCCGGTGCTCGGGCGGGAACACACCCGTTGCCTGCACCAGCCAGGCCAGGCACCGGCTGGCGTCGAGCACACCCGGGGACACGATCGCACCAGTGGGGCAGGCCGGCAGACACCGCTCGCACGATCCGCAACCATCCGACACCGGCTCGGCCGGTGGCAGCACCGCGTCGGTGACCACGGTACCCAGCACGAACCAGCTGCCCCGACCCGGGAGCAGCACGTTGGTGTTCTTGCCGTACCAGCCCAGCCCGGCCCGATAGGCGGCCTCGCGGTCGACCAGGGCGTTGTCGTCGACGAGGATCCGGCAGGCGTGTCCGGCGGCCTCCAGCTCCGCAGCCATCGCCTGCAGCCCCATGCGCAGCTGGCCATAGTGGTCCTCCCACACGTAGCGAGCCACCTCCCCGACTGGCTCCTTCGCAGCGTCCGCACCGTCGACAGGAGTCTCGTCGCCGCCCGGGCCGTCGACGGGAGTCTC
>JBFINV010000091.1:0-8222 GCA_041611015.1 Acidimicrobiales bacterium
GTCGGTGACCGTCTACCTGACCCCGCCGGTGGCGATCGGGCTCGGGGTGTGGCTGCGCGACGAGACCGTCGAGGCCGTCACCGTCGCCGGTGCGGCGCTGGTGCTGCTCGGCGCCTGGCTGACTGGGCGCGCCGACACCCGCCGGCGCGCCACACCGCGAACGGCGATCGTCAGTCGGCCCCCTGATGGGGATGCCGGAGGTTGAAGATCGTTGCTCCGACCGCGATCGACGGTGGCGGACCACCACCTGCGACCGGGAGAATCCACGGCGAGAACGTCTGGCCGCCGATGTCGAGGATGAAGCCTTCGGGGAGGCCGGTGAAGAGCGCCGCCGGAGGGATGTTGCAGTTGACGGTCACCCGGGCAGGGATACTTCCGCCGCCGACTGACCGCAGCTGGACGTCCATGACCAGGGTCCCTGCGGCAAAGGTGCCGAACGTACCGATGGTCTCGAAGCTGACGAGCCGTCTGGCGCGCCAGCTCCCGGTCCCCAACAGCTGCAGGGGCGGTGGACCACCGAGCGCGACGTGGATGAAGTTCCCCTCTCCGGTGACCTGACGACGATTGACCAGACCGTCGCCGTTCATGACGATCTGCTCGGTCTCGCCTTCATTCCGGCTGACCGACATCCAGCGATAGTTCAGCCCTTGCCGCGGCGCAGCGCTCGCTGCGCTCGCGACGAACGGGATGGTCGCCACCGCCAGCGAACCGACTCCGGCCTTCTTGATGAACTCTCGGCGATGACTCGGTGATTCATGGGTCTGCATTGCGCGGCCCTCTTTCCGGGTGAGGTCTCGGACCACACGGCACGAACCGCTGTTCGTCGGCCTCGTCGCGGCGCGACTCGCCCACCCGAATCGAGCCGCGTCAGAGCAGCTACGAAGTTCTCACCCGGTGAGGGGCCGCGCCGCCAGCCACACCTCCCCCGCTCGCTTGCATTCGGTCCGAACCTAATGGACTTTCGCTGAAAAGACGAGAGCTGTGGCGCACTCTGGCGGTGCCCTTCGAGCATGCGAGCGTGAGCCGACCGGCGGGGCCGACATCATTGCCGGCGCCACGCTGGTGCTGCTCAGGGCCCGACCGACCGGGCGCGCCGACACCCGCCGGGGCGCCGGCTAGCCGATTCTCAGCCGTCCATCCGATCGATGGCGGTGATCATGGCCTCGACCCAGGCATCGTCGACGTCCACGACCGGGAAGGTGGTGTTGGACTCGAAGAACGGGGCGTAGGTCGCGATCCCGGCCATGTCGGGCGCGTCGGACTCGGAGATGCCGATGAACGTCTTGCCGTCGGTGGCCGCGTAGAGCGCAGTCGTACCCTCGACGTTCCCCTGCTTGCCGAAGACCTCGAAGGCCCGCTTCATGTTGTCCACGCCCGGCGCCAGCCGCACGATCGATACGTATTTCATCTGTTACCCCCGTGGTTGTGTGCGGCCGGACCTTACCTGGTCGCCGTGAACGGCGTCTGGGCCCGCAGGTCGTGGCGGGCGCCTGGGTCAGGCCTCGCAGCGGGTCAGGGTGTCGTCGCCGGCGCCACCCCGGCACGTGTCTGTCCCGTTGCCGCCATTCAGGGTGTCGTCACCGCGGTTCCCCCTGAGGGTGTCGTTCCGGTTGCCGCCCCGCAGGATGTCGTGGCCCTGACGGCCCGACAGGGTGTCGGGGCCGTTCCCGCCGACGAGGAGGTCGGGTCCGCCCCCGCCGGACATGATGTCGGGCCCACCGTTGCCCCGCATCGTGTCCGCACCGGCGCCACCATTCATCCGGTCGGCCCCCCGGCGCCCGATCAGGATGTCGTTGCCGGGTCCGCCGCCGAGGTCGTCGTTCCCACCCCGGCCGTCGAGCTGGTCGTCGTCGGCGCCACCTCGCAGCAGGTCGGCACCAGCCTGCCCGTCGAGGACATCGTTGCCCCCACCGCCACAGACCTGGTCGTCACCGTCACCACCGAGGAACTCGTCGTCGCCGTCAGCCAGGTGGACGATGTCCGCGCCCGGCGTCCCGGTGAAGCTGTCGTCGTAGGACGAGCCCACGTGGGTGAGCGGATCCTCCGGGCACCGCAGGGTGGTGATGGTGCGCCAGAAAGCCGTGTTGTCCGACACCCGGGCGATGCTCCCCGACGGATCGCCCTCGATCCCCACCGGGTCGTTGACCGGGATGCTGCTCATGTGAGCGCCGCCGGCGGTGAACGCCTGCACCCGATCGTTGCTGAAGTCGCTGACCAGGACCTGGCCGGCGACCACGTCGATCCCGGTCGGGAAGCTGAACTGCCCGTCGGCCGAGCCCAGGCTGCCCCACTGGCGGAGGTAGTTGCCGCCCGTGTCGAAGACCTGGACGCGGTTGTTGAAGGAATCGGTGACGAACACCTCGCCATCGGAGAACTCCAGGGAGGATCCGGGGCAGTCGACGTTGAGCTGACCGTTGCCACTGCCGGCGCTGCCCCACTGCCGCAGGTAACCGCCGTTGATGTCGAAGACCTGGATCCGCTGGTTGTTGGTGTCCAGCACGTAGATCTCGTTGACAGGTGACACGGCCACGTCGCAGGGTTCGTTGAACTGCCCGTTCCCTGCGCCGAGGGTGCCCCAGGCCCGCTTGAAGGCGCCGTCGAGGGTCCACACGGACACCCGGTCCGAACCCCTCTCGGCGACCAGTAGCTCGTTGTTGGCGTTCTCGAGCCCCTGGGGCAGCGAGACCATGCCGCTCAGGATGGTGGTCACGGGCGTCCCGGCAGCATCGAACACGGCCACCTCGCTCGCAGTGCTGCCGGCGACGAGAATGTGCCCGTTGCGCGGGTCGACCTCGACGCCTCGGGGGGCCATGGGTCCGCCGAAAGCTGTCGTCTCGGCCCACTCGGGCGCGGGCTGGCCACCCACCGGTGTCGGCGCCAGAAGTGCCGCCCCGACCGCCAAGCCTGCGATCCCAGCGCCGAACCGCCGCCGCGTCCGAGTCGAGTGCTGCATGCCCATCACCCCCGTGACGGCGCCCGCCGGTGAGCGCCCGGCCCATCCTTGCACGCCGATCGCCCACCGGACAGGGGTCGCCTGGAGGTGTCTCTGAATCTGTGAGAACAAATCGGCGCCGATTTGTTCTCACAGATTCAGGAGAACTGCTCGGCCTTCTCCGACAGGGTGCTCAGCAGGTCGACGAACGACTTCTCGAACGACGCCACCCCCTCGGCCTCGAGGGTGTCGGCCACGTCGTCGAGGTCGACACCGACCGCGGTCACCTCGGCCAGCACCGCCTCGGCCGCCTCGTAGTCGGTGTCCACCGTGCGGGCCAGGGTGCCGTGGTCGAGGAAGGCTTCCAGGGTGGCGTCGGGCAGGGTGTTGACGGTCTCGGGGCCGATGAGGTTGTCGACGTACATCGTGTCGGGGTAGGCGTCGTTCTTGGTGGAGGTGGACGCCCACAGCGGCCGCTGAACGCGAGCCCCTCGCGCCTGCAGCGCCTCCCACCGGGGGCCGCTGAAGCGCTCCTGGAAAAGCCGGTAGGCCAGCTGGCCCTGGGCGATCGCGGTCTTGCCCCGCAGGGCCAGGGCCTCGGAGGTGCCGATGGCCTCGAGCCGGGCGTCGACCGCGCTGTCGGTGCGGGAGATGAAGAACGACGCCACCGAGCTCACCCGCGACAGGTCCCCCTCGGCGGCCTCGAGGCCGTCGAGATAGGCGTCGATGACCTCGTCGTAGCGGTCGAGCGAGAAGAGCAGGGTGACGTTGATGGAGCGCTTCTCGCTGATCATCTGCCGGATCGCAGGCAGGCCCTCGGCGGTGCCGGGGATCTTCACGTACAGGTTGGGCTCGTCGATCTGCTCGTGGAGGAGCCTGGCGGCCTCGATCGTTCCCTCGGTGTCGCGGGCCAGGCCGGGGTCGACCTCCACGGACACGAAGCCGTCGAGGCCGTCACTGGCGTCGTACACGGGACGCAGGATCGACAGCGCCGATTCGATGTCGGAGCTCACCAGCTGCCAGTAGGTGCCCTCGATCGACTCGCCGGCAGCGACCAGTTCGGCGAACTGGTCGTCGTAGTCGTCCGAGGAGGCGATGGCCTTCTGGAAGATCGTCGGGTTCGACGTGAGCCCTCGCACTCCCTGGTCCACCCAGCCCTGCAGCTCACCCGACGTGATCCAGCCCCGCCGGAGGTTGTCGAGCCACGGGCTCTGGCCGTGCTGCTCGAAGAGGTCGTGCAGACGGGTCATAGCAGTCCTTTCGCGCGGGTGATGACGTTCTCGACGTTGATACCCAGCTTCTCCAGTACGACATTCCCGGGCGCCGAGGCCCCGAAACGGTCGATGCCGACCGAGTCGTCGGCATAGCGAGCCCAGCCCAGGGTCACCCCGGCCTCGACCGACAGCGCCGGGACTCCCTCGGGGAGCACCGAACGCCGGTAGGCATCGTCCTGGTCCTCGAACAGCTCCCAGCACGGCATCGAGACCACCGAGGCGGAGGTGGCGTCGTCGGCGAGGCGGGCTGCGGCCTCCACGCAGAGGCTGACCTCGGAGCCGGTCCCGATCAGCACCAGGTCCGGGTTCTCGGCGGCGCGCAGGACGTAGGCTCCCCGGGCCACGTCGGTGCTCGACGTCCCCTCGAGCACGGGTACCCCCTGGCGGGTGAGGATCAGCGCCGTCGGGCCGTTGCTTTCGATGGCGATCTGCCAGGCCCCGGCCACCTCGGTGGCGTCGGCGGGCCGGATCACCCGCAGGCCCGGCATGGTCCGCAACGACATGACGTGCTCGACCGGCTGGTGGGTCGGGCCGTCCTCGCCCACGCCGACCGAGTCGTGGGTCCAGGAGTAGATGACCTTGGCCTCGGAGATCGCGGCGAGGCGGACCGCAGCCCGCATGTAGTCGCTGAAGACCAGGAAGGTGCCGCCGACCGGGATGACACCGCCGTGGAGTGCCATCCCGTTCATGATCGCGCCCATGCCGTGCTCACGAACCCCGTAGTACAGCTGGCGCCCACCGGGCTCGGTGGCCGACAGCACCGCACTGCCACTCAGCGCGGTGCCTGTGTTGCCGGTCAGGTCGGCGCCGCCGGCGATCAGGCCTGGCACCACGTCGACCGCGGCCTGCAGGCAGGCGCCGCTGGCCTTGCGGGTGGCCACCTTCTCGCCGGGGTTGCCGCTGGGCAGCTTCTGGGACCAGTTGGCGAGGCCCCGCCCTTCGAGGCAGGCCTCGAGCATCTCGCGGTCGCCGCTGAAGGACTGGTAGCGGGCCGCCCAGGCCTCGCGCTCGGCTGCGCCCCGGCGGCCGAGCTCGCGGTAGTAGGAGAGGACGTCGTCGGGGACGTAGAACGTCTCGTCGACCGGGAGCCCGAGGACCTCCTTGGTGGCCGCGATCTCCTCGTCGAAGAGCGAGTAGCCGTGTGCGTGCGGATCGTCGGTCTGGTCGGGTGAGGGGTAGGCGATGTGGCTGCGCAGGATCAGCAGCGACGGCGCGTCCTCGACGGCCATGGCGTCTCGGATGGCAGCCTCGATGGCGTCGCAGTCCTCGGCGATCTCGCCCAGGTCGACGACGTGCCAGCCGTAGCCGGCGAACCGCTTGGCCGCATCGTCGCTCAGCGACAGCTCGGTGGGGCCGTCGATGGAGATGTGGTTGTCGTCGTAGACGTAGACGAGCCGGCCCAGCTGCTGGTGGCCGGCGAGGGACGCGGCCTCGTGGCTGACCCCCTCGGAGAGGTCGCCGTCGCTGCAGATCACGAACACGTGGTGGTCGACGATGTCGCGGCCGAAGCGAGCCCGCAGCCACCGCTCGGCGATGGCCATGCCCACGGCGTTGCCGAAGCCCTGCCCCAGCGGTCCGGTGGTGACCTCGACGCCGGCGGTGTGATGGACCTCGGGGTGGCCCGGGGTGGCCGATCCCCACTGCCGGAAGTCCTTCAGGTCGTCGAGGGTGAGCCCGAACCCGGCGAGGTGCAGCATGGAGTACTGCAGGATCGACGCGTGGCCGGCGCTGAGCACGAACCGGTCACGATCGGGCCAGTGCGGGTGGGCGGCGTCGTAGGTCATGACCCGCCCGTAGAGCACGTGGGCCAGCGGTGCCAGGGCCATGGCCGTGCCCTGGTGTCCCGACTGCGCCGCGTGCGGGGCGTCCATCGCCAGCCCGCGGACAACATCGATCGCCCGTCGCTCGATGTCCGGCAGGGTCGTCTGGTCGGGCACGGGCGCTCCTCCGCTCTCCGGGTTGGGTCACCCTAACGCGCCCGAGCGCGGGGGCGACGCAAGCCCCCGCGCACCCGTGGCCCTCCGAGTTGCGCCGCCTTCAATCGAACATCACCACGCTGGCGGTGTAGCCGTGGACGTGGTTGCGGTCCCCGACGGGTCCGACCTCACCGGCACAGAACATGCCCGCCAGCGGTGCGCCCCGCAGGGCCTCGTGGATGAGGGCCGCGTCGTGGTCGGGCTCGTCGAAGAGGTGCGAGCCCCGACCGTTGCAGGTGAACAGCAGCGCCCCCGCGGCCGCCTTCCCCTGGAGGAGCTCGCGCAGATCCTCGTCGGCGGTGGCGGCGTCGCGCACCTGGAACTGCACGGTCTGGCCCACCTGGACCCGGTCGCCCACCGCCACTGCACCCGTCTCGCGGTCGACGCCCATGACCCCACGGATCAGGAAGTCGCCGCGCCGGAAGTCCAGCTTCTGCTCGTTCATGACGATCCCGATGTGGAGACCCTGCTGGAGCAGGGAGGTGGTGTGCTCGTCGGCCCCGGCGACCAGCTCCTGCAAGCGCTCGATGGCGGGCCGGCCGGCGAGGGTGGTGATGAGGTTGTGGTCCACGCCGGTGACCGTGAACGGCTCGCCGACGGGGCGACAGCCCTGGGACACCAGGGTCCGGGCCACCCCGGGCGGGATCAGGGCCCCGACCGCGCCGTTGCTGAAGATCTGGCTGTCGAGGACCAGCCGGTTCCCGCCCGCGCTCGCGGACGCCGAGGCCAGGCCGCCGACCACTGCCAGCGCCGGCACCGCGTCCTCGAGGTGCTGCAGCAGCCCGTCGACGGGGAACGAGAACGGGTCCGCCAGCAACAACAGCGTCCCCGCATCGGCCTCCGGGAACCCGGCGATGGACCAGCCGTCGGGGCTGCGGAGCGCGTCCAGGCGCACCGGGCGCACGCCCGGGATGCGGCCGGCCCAGAGCGACACCGCGGCCACTTCTTCGACCTCGCGCTGGTTCCCCACGATCGAGACCCCGGTGGCAGCCAGGAGTACACCGGGGCGCAGCGTGGACCGGATTGTGGTGCAGATGTCCTCGATGGCCCCGACGTAGGGCGGGGTGACGAAGGCCACGGCCAGCTCCGGGGCCTCGCCGACCGCGTCGAGGACCTGACCGACGACCTCGCCGGTGGCGTGGGTCACCAGCGGGTGCTCGGAGATGGCGGCACCGAAGCGCCCGGTCATGGCTCGGCCGGCGGCGGGAGCAGCGTGTAGGGCACCACCACCGTGTGGCCGGTGTCGATGCGGCAGTGCGCTTCGACGGTGCCGTAGTCGTCGAAGTCGATCTCGCCCCGCACCAGCCGGTAGCTGAACTTGCCCGGCTCCACCTGGAGGGGCTGGACGTTGCGGGCCACCTGCTCACCGTCTCGGCGGTACACCACCTCGAGGGCGCCGGTGCCGGCCTCCTCGGGGGCACAGCGGACGAGGACCACCAGGTGCGGGGCCCAGGTGAGGGGCAGCGGCGTGGGCGCCAGCGCCGAGAACTGGATGCCCTTCAGGTCGATCCGGGTGGAAGGTCCCGGGACCTCCCGCAGCTCGATGTCGTCGATGAAGACCGCGGCCACGATGTCCATGTCCCGACCCTAACGGGCCGGCGCCAACCGTTGGAACCGCCGCGACGGGCGGGCCGGGTGGGGCGGGGGTCAGCCGACCCGGGCGGGCGCGTTGCGCCTGGCGAGGGCATCGACATCGGAGTGGCGGACCTCGGCCAGGCGGAGGCCCCGGGCGGCCCGGATGACCCACCAGCCCAGGTCCAGGTCGCTCCACTTGCGCGCGAAGCGGGCAGAGGTCGGGGCCGCATGGTGGTGGTTGTGCAGCCCCTCACCTGCGGTGAGCAGGGTGAGCCAGCGCAGGTTGGTGGCGCTGTTGTCCTCGTAGGTCTTGCGACCGAAGTGGTGGCCCGGGCCGTTCACCGACCCGCTCAGGCCGATGTACAACACGAAGTGGAGCCCGGCGGTGAGCAGGCCTGCGATCGGTCCGAGCACCAGCATCAGCAGCAGCGTGAGGAGCGTCGGGCCCAGCACCGAGCGGTTGAA
>JBFINV010000092.1:0-8214 GCA_041611015.1 Acidimicrobiales bacterium
GCCGCCCCGACGAGGTGGTCGACGTCATGGAGCGCGTCCTCGAGCCCGAGAACGGGGTGGCGCCGGTGCGGGTAGCCTCGGCGGCCTGGCACGCCAACCGGGTGGCCGGCGAGGAGCTCGATGCCGCCATCCTCCCCATCCCCACCCACAGCCGAGGCGACGGCGGCGCCTTCATCACCGGCGCGGTGACCGTCACCAAGGACCCCATCAGCGGCCGGGGCAACCTCTCGTACAACCGCATGCTGCGCATGGGACCCACCACCTTCGGGTTCAACACCAACGAGTGGCGCGACGTCGGGACCTTCTGGCGCTCACGCGACGACCCCGATGCCCCCTTCCCGGTGGCGCTGGCCATCGGCCTCGACCCTGCGGTGATGATCGCCGCGGGCGTGAAGACACCCGTCGACGAGCTGCTGATCGCCGGGGCCATCCGGGGTCGGGGCATCGAGGTGTGCCCGGGCACCACCGTGGACATCGACATCCCGGCCCACGCCGAGGTCGTGATCGAGGGCCACATCCTCCCCGCGGTCCGACGCTCGGAGGGGCCCCTGGCCGAGTTCCACGGGTACCACGGGGAGGCGTGGGACAGTCCTACGGTCGAGATCACCGCCATCTCCTGGCGGGACGACCCGATCTACCAGACGATCATCCCTGGCTGGTACGAGCACATCTACATCGGCAACGTGCTGCCGCGTGAACCGCTGCTGCGGCGGTTCGTCCGTCACCTCGACCCGGCGGCCGACGTCCACATCCCGCCCTACGGCAACGGTTTCCTGGCCGTCATCCAGATCGACCGGGACAACCCGGGGGCCCCGAAGAACCTGGCGATGGCGGCCATGGCGGCCCACATCAACATCCGGAACGTCATCGTCATCGACCGCGACGTCGACATGTACGAGCCCGCCGAGATCCAGTGGGCCCTCACGAACCGGGTCAGCTGGGACGACGACGTGTTCAGCGTGCCGGCAGCCCAGGGCCACGAGATGGACCCCACTGCCGACCAGCGGGGGATCAGCACCAAGGTGGGCATCGACGCCACCTACAAGCGGGAGCGGCGGGAGTACGGCGAGCGGGTGTCCTACGCGCCGGTGGACCTGACCCGCTACCTGAGCTGATGCGCCGCGTGGTGGTGGCCATCAGCGGCGCCAGCGGTGCTGTCTACGGGATCCGCACCCTGGAGCTGCTGCGGCAGGTGGGCGACGTCGAGACCCACCTGGTGATCTCCCCGCCCGGGCGGACCACCATCGGGATCGAGACCGACCGCACGCCCGCGGAGGTCGAAGCCCTCGCCGACCACTGCCACGCCAGCCGGGACATCGCCGCGCCGATCAGCAGCGGCTCGTTCACCACTGCGGGCATGATCGTGGCCCCCTGCTCGGTCAAGACCCTGGCCGCGGTGGCCAGCTCGTTCTCGGTCGACCTCATCGGCCGGGCCGCCGACGTGACCCTCAAGGAGCGCCGGCCGCTGGTGCTCATGGTGCGCGAGACCCCCTTCCACCTGGGGCACCTGCGGGCGATGGTCCGGGTGACCGAGATGGGCGCCGTCGTCTACCCCCCGGTGCCCGCCTTCTACAACCGCCCCGCCGATCTCGACGAGATGGTGACCCACTCGGTGGCCCGGGCCCTCGAGCATCTCGGCGTGGAGGTGGAGGGCGTGCGCCGCTGGTCCGGTCCGGCCGGCTAGGTGTCCGTCGGCGCGAGCATGGACGCGGTGCGTTCGATGAGCTCGCCGGCGCCAGACGCACCCAGCAGGGGGAGCTGGAACTCGTCGATGCTGTTCTCGCGCATCAGGCGCTGGAGCTCGACCCCGCACTCGGCCGGGGTCCCGGCGATCACGAAGGGCTCCAGCCAGCCGTCCCGGACGTGACGGGCCGCTTGGTGAGGACCTCCCGACGCCAGCGCCTCCCGGACGGCGTGGACGTCCGCCTCGGTCATGCCGATCCTGGCCCTGACGTCGGGGGGTGAGTCGACCAGGCGGAAGCTGAGCTGGGCCCGGGCCTCGTCGGCCTCGGCGTCGGAGGTCACGACCATGGTGGAGTACCCGATCCGGAACCGCCGGTCGCCGGCCGCGGCGCGCAACGCCCGAGCGTGCTCGCCGAGCAGCGCCTTGTGGATGTAGCTGAGGCTGAACCCGTCGGCCACCTCGCCCCCGAGCGCGGTCATCCGGCGACCTCGACCGGCCAGGACGATCTCGGTGTCGGGCCGGGCGTAGCCGATACGGGCTCCACGGAGCGAGAACGCATGGCCCTGGTGATCCACCACCTCGCCCGCGAAGAGCCGGCGCAGCGCCTGCACCATCTCCCGAACCGCGGTCACCGGCCGGTCACGCGTGATGCCGAGGGGGCCGAGGGTCATCGCCCCCCCGGCTCCCAGGCCCACCACGGCCCGCCCCCCGCTGAGCTCGTCGAGGGTGGCCACCGCTGCGGCGGTGGCTCCCGGGTGGCGCACGTAGGGGTTCGTGATGCCCGGCCCGAGCCCGACGGTGCCGGTGTGCTCGGCGATGGCCGTCAAGGTGACGTAGACGTCACGGGTCTGGAGCCCCTCGTCGTAGACCCAGCAGCCCCGGTAGCCCAGGCCCTCGGCGAGGGTCGCCAGCTCCACCAGCTGCGCAACCGGCGCGTCGGGCATGAGGTTGACGCTCGCGGGCAGGCTCACGGGGCCGACCTGGCGAGCAGCCGGCCGGCCACCCGACGGTCGCCGAGGTCCTTCTCGACGACGTGCGCAGCGTTCCGGCCCGCGGCACCGAACACCCCAGCCCCCGGGAACGTGCCGGCCCCCGAGAGGTAGAGCCCGGTGATGCCGCTGCGGTAGCGGGTGAGCTCGCGCTGGCGGCCGACCAGCGCTGCGAGCGGCGACCCCGAGTAGGAGGGGGTGTGGCCCCGGTGCATCGAGAATTCGGCCTCGTACCGATCGGGGGTCATGGCCCGACAGGCCTCCACCGCGTCGAGGATGGGCCCGTCGATCAGATCGGCCCACAGCTCCAGCCAACGCTGGGGCTCCCCGGACCGGGGCCAGCCCCCCGGAAGCGCGTAGGGCGTGAACAGCACCTCGAGGCTGAGCACGTGGTGCCCGGCAGCGGTGAGCAGGCTGGGGTCGAGCACCGACGGCACGTTCGCCAGCAGAGTGGGTGCAGGGGCCACCAGACCCTGGGCCCGCAGCCGGTGAGCCTCGGCCAGCTGGTCGGGCGTCGGGCACACCACGGCGGTGGGCTCGTCGACGTCGAGCCCCGGATGCGCCGCCTCCAGGAGCCCGGCAACGCGATAGCGAGGCAGACGCGACAGCCCGGCGTCGATCTTGGACTCGTAGCCGTCGGCGGGGGGCCGGCGTCGCCAGCGCCGGACCCGGCGCCGGGCCGTCGGGGGGACCTCGTCCAGCCAGTCGACGTACACCCGGTGCGGGTCACACGCAGCGACCACCGCGGTCGCCGTGACCTCGGTGTCGTCGTCGAGGCGGACCCCGCGCACCCGGCCCCGCTCGACGGGGAGCTGTGCGACCCGAGCGCCACAGCGCACCCGACCGCCGGCGGCTTCGAAGCTGGCGCGGATCGCGTCGGTCAGGGCCCCGCTGCCACCCCTGGGCCGGCCGGTGCGGACCAGGTGGCGGGTGGCGTAGATGGCGGCGGCCAGCCCGGTCCCGGGCCGGTCCGGGGGCACACCCCACACCGTGGGTCCGGTCGCAGCCGCCGGCATGACCAGCCGCCAGTCGTCGAAGTAGCGGCTCAGCACCCCCGTCAGGCTGTCCCGGCTCCAGCGGAGCAACCGGCCCGCGGCCCGTCCCCGACTGGCGACCACTCCACCGAGGAGGCGGGAGGCGGTGGGTGGGGTCCGGGCTGCCTCGATCAACAATCCGGCCACGGGCAGCGCGTCCTCCAGGTAGCGCCGGTAGCCGTCGACCTGCGCCGGATAGGACGAGGCCAAGCCCTCGAGCAGCTCCTCGGATCGGTGGAAGAACGCCCACGGGGGGCTCCCGTCGTGGTAGAGGTGCACGAAGCTGGCACCGGCCTCGAGGTAGGCGAGCCCGTGGGCCTCGAGGTCCAGCTCCTCGATGACCGGCATCGCTCGGATCATGGTGTGGTCGCAGTTGCAGACGTTGAACCTGGCACCGAGGTCGGTGACCGTCGAGGCGCAGCCGCCGACGTGGCCCCGGGCCTCGACGATCACGGTGTCGATGCCTGCCCGAGCCAGGTAGGCGCCGCAGATCAGGCCGTTGTGGCCCCCGCCGACGACGACGACGTCGGCATCGGTCACGACTCGTCGCCGACGACGGTGAAGAGGGTGATGTGCAGGTTCTCCGGGGCCCGGAAGCTGAAGTTGCGATGGCCCCACGGCTGGTCCTGGGGCTCGCCCAGGACCTCGACGCCCTTCTGCCGGAGCGCCGCGTGGATCGAGTCGACATCGTCGACCTCCCAGGCCAGCGCCGCGCCCGCCACCGGTTCGACCTCGTCGCCGCCCTCGAAGATCTCGATCTGGCCCGTTCCAGAAGCGGCGACGATCGTCCCCCGCCCGTGGTCGTCCCACTGGTGCACCACCGCCAGGCCCAGGGTGTCGGTGTAGAAGTCGACCGTGGCGTCGTAGTCGCGCGCCGTGAACAGGAAGCGGAACTGCCCCACGGGCCGATCGTAGTCGCCGCCCCTGGACCCGTACGCTGGGCGCCGGTGCCCCGCTTCGACGAGCCCAGCCTCACTCGACCGGCCGCCGACGTGTGCGCCGAGCGGGGCCTGGGGCCGCCGGCGACAGCGCCGCTGCCGGAGCTGCACGAGCCGGTCCCGTTGCCGCGGGTCACCGGCCCGGTCGACGAACCCCTGGTGCCGGTGCGTCATCCGCGGGTGCTGGTGCTGGAGGTCTACCGGCTCGCCGGGTGGCGCCATGCCCGGCCGGGCACCTGGCTCCGATCGTCGGTGATGGACCGCCTGGGCCGGGCCGCGGCGTCGCTGCCCGAGCCCTGGGGCCTGTGCGTGTTCGACGCCTGGCGGCCGCTGCCCCTCCAGGCCGAGCTGTACGACGCCGCCTATGCCGATCCCGGCCTGCCCCCGGGATTCATCTCCGAGCCCGACCCCGACCCGGCCACACCGCCGCCGCACCTGACGGGGGGAACCATCGACGCCAGCTTGACCCTCGACGGGGTACCGCTCGGGCTCGGAACCGGCTTCGACGACTTCACGCCTCGGGCCCGCACCGACGCCCTCGAAGCCGACGAGAGCGTCGAGCGAGATCTGCGCCGCTGGCTGTACTGGACCCTCCACGAGGTGGGGTTCGTGGTGCTGGACTGCGAGTGGTGGCACTTCGAGCACGGCACCCGACGGTGGGCGGCCCTGGTCGGCGACCGGCCCCGGTACGGCCCCTCAACACCGCCGGGTTGAGCGCCGAGGCTGCGCGGAATCCGATGGGGTGACCAGTATTCTCTCGCGCTATGCCCGAGCTCCCCCGCCAGCTCCAGCCCCTGTGGGCGCGCGTCGCCGCGGGCGTCGCCCTGGTCGCCGTCATCATCGTCGTTGCCCTGGCCCTGAGCAGCTCGGGCGACTCCGACGACGTCGCCGCCGAGGTCACCCCGACCCCGGCGCCAACGGCCACCTCCGCCCCGTCGCCGACGCCGGCCCCGACCGCCACCCCGACCACCCCACCGACACCGACCCCCACGCCAGGGCCGGTGTCGCCGCTGAACGGCATGCCCGTCGACGCCGAGACCAACACCCGGGTGCTGACGGTCAAGATCGACAACCACGCCAACGCCCGGCCCCAGTCGGGCATACAGCACGCCGACATGATGATCGAGATCTGGGTGGAGGGGATCACCCGGTTCCTGTCCGTCTGGCTGCACGGCGACGCCGAGTTCCTGGGCCCCATCCGCTCCATGCGCCCGACCGACTTCGCCATCCAGAACGCCTGGGCCTCCAGCTTCGTGAATTCGGGTGGCCAGCCCTGGGTCCAGGGCATCGGCAACGCCTCGAGCGTGAGCTGGTTCGCCGAGCCGAGGGGCACGTTCCGCATCGGCTCCCGCCGGGCCCCCCACAACCTCTACGGCGACACCACGGCCTTCCGCACCCTCGACGGCCGGGGAGACTACGAGGAGCCCCTCGAGCCCCTGTGGAACTTCGGCGAGCTACCGGACGACGCCCCCGAGGCCACGCAGATCACCACGAACTGGCGGTCCGGCTACGTGGTCAACTGGTCCTGGAACGGCGAGGTCTACGAGCGCTCCACCTGGGACCAACCGCACACCTACCTCGACGACGACAACGAGGCCCAGCGGATCACCGCCGACACCCTGGTGATGCTCGAGATGGACGTCTACACCGCCTCGGGCGGGTCGGGGTCTGCTGTCCCTGCCTCCGACACGGTGGGCTCGGGGACCGCATGGGTGTTCGCCGGGGGGCGGATGCAGCAGGGGACCTGGGCCCGCGACAGCGACACCGAGTGGTTCACCCTCACCGCCGAGGACGGGTCCGAGATGACCGTGCCCCCGGGCCGCCTGTGGCTGATCCTGGCCACCACCGGGGGCGTGGCCCCGAGCTAGTGCCCTCGCTGGAAGGTGGTCTGCACGACGGCCGCGCGACCCAGCACCCCGATGGTCGCCTCGCCGCCGACGAGGGTCACCCCGTCGCCGACGACGGATCCCACCGTGGCCGCGTCCCGCCAGGCGGCGTGGCCGGTGGACTGGAACCGGAAGCCGATCCCCTCGTCGACCACGTGTTCGTGAGCGCGCTCGGTCGGGCCCCGGCCGGTCCAGCCGATGGCGACGCGCCCGGGTATGCGTGAGATCTCGCTGCAGACGGGCTCTTCCACCTCGGGCTCGGGTCCCGAGCACCAGCTGTACTCCAGGACCAGGTCGACGGCGACGGCTGCGTCACGGAGACCGGTGTGGAGCCGGTACTCTGCGGCCGCCAGAGTCCTCCTTGCGAACCACTCCTCGGCCAGCCACGACCCGTCGGGGTAGGTGGTGTAGTTGTAGATCTGCACCTGCATCAGTGCGACATCGTTCGGTCTCGGCTGTCTGAAGTCGTGGTCGACTCCTTCGGTGACATCCACCTGGGCCAGCTGCCAGCCGGTCGGTGAGTCCGACCTCCAGAGTGCGCCCGCGAACCGGGTGTCACCGTGGCCACCGAAGACGTTGGGCCGCCCGGTCGGTCGCGGTGCGACGCGAAAGGCGATCTGGAGGTTGCCGGTCCCGGCGGTGAGCTCGCCCGTCTGCACGCCCACCTGGACCAGGTAGGTGCGTCCGGCCTCGGCGCTGAACGACGCTCGTGCCTGCAGGCTGGTCGTGGTGTCGGCAACGCAGGTCACCACGTCGCCGTCGGTCGTCTCCGGCCAGACCACCAGGGCGGTGTCGTAGTCCGAACCGGCGGTGTCGATCTCGACCACGTCGGCGCGTGGAAGCGTCAGCGCGTACCAGACCGTGTGCGACACCTCGAAGCACGCGCTCAGGTTCTCGCCTTCCTCGGTCGTCGCTGCCGACACGTCCGCCGACAGCGTGGTCGGCAACGCCGTGACCACGGTTGCGTTGGCCAGGTCGTCGTTGGGAGGTGGCTCTGCCGCCTGCGCCGGCACCGTCGACGCGGCCAGGAGGACACCGGCAGCGAGCGCGGCACCGACGACCTTCCGGAGAACCCGAAACGTGGGGGACATGGTCTTGAACACCTCTGGTGCTCGGGGCGCAGGACTGCGCCGGATCGTGGAGGGCGATCGTGCGCTGGTCGACCTGGGGGCGGCTTGGCGCCGACTAGGAGGGGGCCGCTTCCCCGGCCCCGGCCCGTCAACCCCAAATCTGTGCTGGAAAGCGCGGAAAACTGCGCCGTCGGGCACAGATTTGGGGTTGTGGGCTACCCGCTTTCGATCCGCCGAAATCAGCACACCCGGACGATCGGCGACGCTCAGCGGCGCACGCCGGTGATCAGCACTGCGGCCATGCGCCCGGGGTCGATCGCGCCGGTGCGCGCTGCGGCCAGCAGGCCCGCATAGCCGGCGGCTCCGGTGTGGTCGGCATCGAAGCCAGCGGCCCGCACCCGGGCGTGGGCCGCCTTGATCTCGGCCTCGCTGGCCACCACCGAGCCACCCCCGGTCGACAGCAGCACCCGAACCACTCCGAGCCAGTCGTAGGTCACGTCGTCGAGGATGCCGGTGGCGGCGCTGTCGGGGTCCTCCCAGGGTCGCATCAGCTCCTCGGCCCGGGCCGCCGCGTCCGCCACTCGATCGTCGACGCTGCCGGTGGTGCTGAGCC
>JBFINV010000093.1:0-8211 GCA_041611015.1 Acidimicrobiales bacterium
CAGGGGTCGGGTTCCATCGTCAACATCTCGACGTTCGCCGCCTTCGAGCCCGATCCGGACTTCCCCACGTCGGCGGTGTTCCGAGCCGGCCTGGCCGACTTCACCAAGCTGTTCGCCGACAGGTACGCCGCTCGGAACATCCGCATGAACAACGTGCTGCCCGGGTTCATCGACTCGCTGCCCGAGAAGCCCGACCGGGTGGCCCGGATCCCGGCCGGCCGCTACGCCCGGGTGCGTGAGCTCTCGGAGGTGATCGCCTTCCTGCTGTCGGATGCGGCGAGCTATGTCACCGGCCAGAACATCCGCGTCGACGGCGGTCTCACCCACGCCGTCTGACCCGGCGGTGCCATCTGGCCAGAACTGGCATCTTGCCATCGACGGTGAGGTTGTTCAGGCTGTCCCCATGACGGCCACCAGGACCCGGATGCAGCGGGCCAGCGGCTATGACCCCGAGCCCTTCGACGTGCCCCCGCTCTTCGAGTCACCACCGCGGCCGCTCGCCATGGTGCGGTGGCTGGTCGCCAAGTTCATGTGGCCCCAGTCGCTGCTGTGGATCGGCATCGCCGCCCTCGTGTACCACGTGTTCACACCGGGGCTGACCCGCTTCGAGTCCCTCAGCGTCGACGACGTGGCGCTGCTGTGGCTGCGCAACAGCATCCTCATGCTGATGTTCGTCGGGGGGCTCCATTGGCGGCTTCACGTCCGCAGAGCCCAGGGGATCAGGTTCAAGTACGAGCGACGCTGGCTGGCCAGGGGCCGGAAGTCGTTCACCTTCCAGGATCAGACCCGCGACAACATGTTCTGGACCCTCGTCAGCGGGGGCGGCATCGCCGCGCTGTACGAGGCCGTGATGTTCCGGCTCTACGCCAGCGAGTCGATCCCGCAGCTCGCCTCGTTGTGGGCGATCGCGGCCATGACGTTCGCAGTGTTCTGGATCGAGGCCGTGCACTTCTACGCCAACCACCGGCTGCTGCACGTCGACCCCCTCTACGGCTGGGCCCATGCGCTGCACCACCGCAACGTCAACACCGGGCCGTGGTCGGGGATCGCGATGCACCCGCTGGAGCACCTTCTGTACTTCTCGTTGCCCTTGGTGTTCCTCGTGGTCCCGGGCTCGCCCTTCATCGTCACGTTCAGCCTGGTCTATCTGATGCTCTCGCCGTCGCCCTCGCATTCGGGGTTCGACCGGTTCGAGGTCACCGGCGGCACGAACCTCCACGGCGGCGACTACTTCCACAACCTCCACCACCGCTACTTCGAGGTGAACTACGGCATGTTGCTGCTGCCGCTCGACAAGTGGTTCGGCACCTTCCACGACGGCAGCGTCGAAGCCCACGAGCGGATGAAGGGCTGCCGCCGCCGGGCGTCGGCCGAAGCAGCCGGAACAGGGGAGCAGCACGATGGTCGATGAGGCGCGGGTCCGGGTCGAGCTGGCCGCCGTCTTCCGGATCGCGGTGGAGGAAGGTTGGCACGAGGGGGTGGCCAATCACTTCAGCGCTGCGGTGTCCGACGACGGCACCCGCTTCCTGATGAACCCGAGGTGGCGGCACTTCGCCGAAGTGCGCGCCAGCGAGCTCCTGCTGCTCGATGCCGGGGACGACTCGGTCATGGACCGGCCGGACCCGCCCGACCCCTCGGCGTGGAGCATCCACGGCTCCATCCACGCCGCCGTCCCCGGGGCCCGGGTCCTGCTCCACGCCCACCCGCGACACGCGACGGCGATCGCGTCGCTGGCCGACCCCACCATCGTCCCGATCGATCAGAACACCGCTCGCTTCTTCGGTGAGGTGGCCTACGACCTGAGCTTCGGCGGCATTGCCGACGACATGGCCGAGGGTCGCCGCCTCGCCGAGGTCATGCAGGACCGGACGGTGCTCATGATGGGCAATCACGGGGTGACGGTCGCTGGGCGCACCGTGGCCGAGGCCTTCGAGCAGATGTACTACCTGGAGCGGGCGTGCCAGAACCTGGTGCTGGCGTACTCGACGGGTCAGCCGCTCAGCGTGCTGTCGGACGAGATGGCAGCCAAGGTCGCCAAGGGTTGGAAGGCGTTCTCGGGCATGGGCCAGGCCCATCTCGAGCAGCGCATGGCCATGCTCGACCGCACCGATCCGACGTACCGGGACTGAGCGCGAGCCCGGCCTGGCGCGCCGATCAGGACCCAGTGGCGGTGGGCTCGAAGAGCGCGAGGACCAGCCCGTCGATGAGCGGTAGCGCGCCGTGGGACCCGTCCCCGTTGACGACGATGGAGAACACGGCCACGTCACCGTCGGGGAGGGTGGCGTAGCCGGACAGGGATCGGCCGCCGATGATGGAGCCGGTCTTGGCTGCGACCAGGCCGGCGGTGCGACCGTCGCCGAGGCGACGGGCCATCGTTCCCGATCTCCCGCTCACCGGCAGCGCGGCGACGAAGTCCGCGAACCAGGGTCGGGATCGGGCGTGGTCGAGGAGCTCACGCCAGGCGTCGGCGGAACGGAGGCTGTCGCGGCTGAGCCCGGAGCCGTCGCCGTCGGCCCCGGGGAGGATGTGGCCGTCGGCTGCGAGGGCCTCGTGGATCGCAGCCAGGCCCGCGAGCGTGCTGCCATCGGCTCCGGCGAGCACCCCGATCTCGCGCACGATCGACTCCGCGATCTCGTTGTCGCTGGAGCGGAGCATGCCGACGATGAGCTCGCTGACCGGCGGGGACTGCTTCTCCGCGACCACCACCGCAGCTGCGGGGGTGCGTCCGATGCGCACGACGCCCTCGACCCGCACCCCGGATCGGGCCAACGCGTCCGCGAAGCGCGCCCCGTTGCCGGTCGCTGGATCGGTGGTGTATGCGGCGTCGGTGCGCCAGCGGTTGTCGTCCACGATGAACGCCGACAGCGGCCCCACGTAGGTGGGCATCTGCCAGTCCTGCCAGCCCGGGCCCATGGTGTCGTCGTGGTAGCGGCTCGCGTCGATGACGAGATCACCCTCGACCGAGCTGATGCCATCCTCCAGGACCCCTGCGGCGAGGGTGACCAGGTCGGTGCTGGTCAGGGTCGGATCCCCGCCGGCCCGAAGGACCAGATCACCGGCGAGGCGGCCCTCGGCGACGGGGCCGGCGCGCAGCACGGCGGTGGTGAAGCGATGGTCCGGGGAGAGCACCTCGTAGGCGCCCACGGCGGTGAGGAGCTTCTGGTTCGACGCCGGGAACAGCGCCAGGTCGGGTTCGTGCTCGAAGACGAGACCCCGCTCGGTGGTGGCGATCGAGATGGAGATGTCCAGATCGGCATCGGTCCACTGCTCCACCACCGCGTCCAGGTGGGGGGCCGGCGGGAGGGGTACCGCCGGCTCTTCGGTCACAGCGGCTTCCCGTACACCGGCGAAGGAACCGGCCGACACCTCTTCGGTGGGCCGCGGCACGGTGGGCCGGGGGACAATGGCGTCGGGTGGCATCGCAGGCACCGATGCTGCAGCGGGCGGCGGTGGGGCCGGGTGCGCCGGCTCGAGCGATCGCGCTGCGGTGGCGACCGCGCCGCCACGATCGATGGCGACGCCCCAGATGATGCCGGCCGCGCCGAGAACAACCGCCAGGACGGCGAGCCGGACCGGCCCCAGGCGCCTCACGCGTGGTGGCCTGCCATGTCGCATCCTCCCTCCGTACTCACGAGTGTCCCACGCGACCCGGCGCAGCCGTGGGCACGCCTCGGCGGTTCAGATCGCGATTGGCGACACCCGATTCTGGATGGCGCGGGCCAGGTTGAGCGCGGCCATGGCCGAGGACTTCGGGTTGTCCGGCAGCGGGTTGTTGGCGATGGCCACGTCGAGGCGACCGAACGCTCCGCTGGCCGTGATCTCGTGGCGGTTCGTGGTCGCATCCGGGTCGGCCACGAGGGTGATCCTCGTGCGCTCGGGTCCGATGCCGGCCAGCGCGGTGGTCATGGCCACGTTGGCGTTCTTCGGGAACTCCGACGCGGCCTCTGCGGCGGAGGCGCTGAAGAACGACTCGGGCCTCGCCAGTGAGTCCAGCGCGCAGAGCCCTTCGGCCGGGGTGTCCCGCCAGGCGGCGGGCGGCTTCACGATCCGGTGCTCGACCTCGTCGATCCCCATCAGCCGGGCCGCAGCGAGGGCATCGACCCCCGCGAGGGCGCCCGGCTGGATCTGGACCCGCACGCCGTTGGCAACGGCGAGGGCGCGGAGCTCGTCGAGCAGCCACGAGTCGGCGAACGCGGAGACCGACGAGACCACGAAGTCGGCTCCGGCTTCGAGAGCGGCCCGGCCCCAGGGGCCCACGCTCTCCCGGCTGGCCGCCTCGGCCACGACCTCGGGTCGCGTCGCGGCGAGCTCGCTCGGATCGGTGATCAGTCGAGCCTGTGCCGGCAGGTTCGCCCGTGGCGGGGAGGGGTCGCGCACCGCTACGGCCACCACCTCGACCGCTGCGCCCTCCAGGAGCTGGGCCGCGGTCCGGGCGATCGCACCCCAGCCGACGAACGCCACCCGCAGGGCCTGCTCAGCCACGACCGTCTCGGTTCAGTGCTTCAACCCGCACCGCTCGAACGCCTCGCGGGTGGCCTCCGTCTCGGCGTCGGTCAGCTCCAACAGCGGCGGCCGCACCCGACCCCCGACCTGGCCCAGCAGCTCCTGCCAGTACTTCTGGTGGGCGTGGGGCTTCTCGGGCGGACGGGTGCCCTTGAGCGCCGCTCTCACCGGGTCCAGGCTCCGGCTGATCTCCCGAGCCTCGTCGGCCCGGCCCTCGAAGGCGGCCTGGGTGTAGTCGTGCATCCGCCGGTCGGCTGCGGACTGGAGGAGGAACGGGGGAGACGAGCACAGGTACAGGTTCCAGCCCAGCTCGAGGATGTTGTCCAGCCACTCCTCCTCGGACGAGGTGCTGACCTGGATGCGGTCCGACGCCAGCTCCGTGAGCTCGACGTACATGGAGCGGGGCACGCTGTACTTGATCGCCACCACGGTCTCGATGTCGGCCAGCCGGTTGCACAGCTGCGGCGACATGAGGTACCCGCTGTCGGGGTGGCTCCACAAGGCGATGCCGAGGTCCACGGTGTCGGCGATCGTCCGGTAGTAGCTCACCAGGGTCTCGTCCTGGGCCGTGGTGAAGTGGAGCGCGGGGGCGTGGACCACGATGAAGTCGGCGCCGACGTCTTGGGCGTGTCGCGCCAGTTCGAGCACCACGTCCATGCTCTGATCTGAACACGACATGATCGTCTGGCCGTGCTCGCCCGTGGCCTCGACCGCCAGCTCGAAGCTGCGCTTCCGCTCTTCCAGTGACATGGCGTAGAACTCGCCCTGCTTGCCGGAGATGAACAGCCCCTCGATCCCCAGCTCCTGGGTCCAGTGCCGGATGTTCTCCCGGAAGCCGTCCTCGTCGAGGCGGAGGTCCTCGCTGAAGGGCGTGAGCGCGGCCGCCCAGATCCCGGTCATGTTGGCCTTGGCGTAGGCCTTGGCTTCGCCTCGGGTGTACTTCATGATCTGCAGGGGCGGGCGTCGCCGCTCACACGATGGCGATGCTGTGCGACACGTTCTTGACGACCGTGTAGTGGTTGAGCCCCTCGGCGCCTCCCTCGCGGCCGTAGCCGCTCCACTTCACGCCCCCGAACGGCGTCTCTGGGAGCGAGGCCTCCAGGGTGTTGATGGAGAGGTTGCCGGCCTCGACCTCGTTCACCATCTGGTCGATGTAGTCGGCCCGGTTGGTGAACCCGTACGCGGCGAGGCCGTAGGGGACGGAGTTGGCCTGCTCGATGGCGGTGTCGACGGAGTCCACGGGGTTGACGATGGCCACCGGCCCGAAGGGTTCCTCCTGCATCACCCGGGCCTTGTCGGGGACGTGGGCCAGCACGGTGGGCTCGAAGAAGTAGCCGGTCTCGCCGATGCGCTTGCCTCCGGTCACGAGCTCCGCACCCGCTTCGCGGGCGTCGGCGACCATCTCGGTCACGGTCTTGACCCGGCGATCGTTGGCCATGGGGCCCATCTCGACATCTGGGTCCATCCCGTCGCCGACCACCGTCGCCTCCGCGCGTTTGGTGAACACCTCGAGGAACTCCTCGAAGATCTGCTCGTGCACGAAGAACCGGGTGGGCGAGGTGCACACCTGCCCGGCGTTGCGCATCTTCCTCACCGCAGAAGTGGTCGCAGCCGCCCTGACGTCGGTGTCCTCGCACACGATGACCGGGGCGTGGCCGCCGAGCTCCATCAGCACCGGGGTCATGTGCTCGGATGCCAGCCCGGTGAGGTGGCGGCCCACCGCGGTCGACCCGGTGAACGCCACCAGCTTGATGGTGTCGCTGGGGATCAGATACGAGGAGATGTCGGCAGGGATGCCGAACACCAGGTTGAGCACCCCGGGGGGGAGCCCGGCGTCCTCGAAGGCGCGGGCGATGTGGATCGCACCCGCCGGCGTCTCCTCCGATGCCTTGAGGATGATCGAACAGCCCGAGGCCAGGGCGCCCGCCACCTTTCGTGCCGGCTGGCTCATCGGGAAGTTCCACGGCGAGAACGCCGCGACCGGGCCGATGGGCTGGTGGTGGACGATGTAGTTCACGCCCGGACCGCTCGGAATGACCCGGCCGTAGGTTCGGACCGCTTCACCGGCGTCCCACTCGAAGAACTCGCAGCCCCGGATGACCTCGAGGCGGGCCTGCTTGAACGGCTTGCCGTGCTCGAGGGTGATGGCGTGCGCGATCTCGTCCTGGCGCTGGCGCATGATGCGAGCCGCCTCCCGGATGAGGTCGGCTCTGTCCTTGGGCGGGGTCTGGCTCCAGGTCTCGAAACCGGTCGACGCCGCGCTCAGGGCGTCGTCGAGGTCCTGGGTCCGGGCCACGGGGACCCGGCCGATCACCTCTTCGGTCGCCGGGTTGATCACCGCGAGGTCCTCGTCGGTGGACCGCCACGAACCGCCGATGTAGAGCTTCAAGTCCGGGTACGTCGTCATCAGCCGCTGGCTTCCTTTCGATTTCTCAGCCGGGTGGGAGCCGTCGGTTCGGTCGTTCCGAGGCGGGCCGGCGGGGAACAGCGTTGTGTCGAGGGTAGGCGACGGCGCCGCTCTCCACGACCGCCGGGATCAGGAGATCGACAGGGCCTCCGGGTCGGCGAGGGGATCCAGCTCGGGGAGTGGCGGCAGCTCGCGCACCAGGGCGTCGACGTCCAGGGTCGGATCGGCGATCGCAGCCTCGATGATCTCGGCCTGCCGAGCCGCCCGAGCCCGGGCCTCGGCGTAGGGCATGGTCGAGAACATCACCATGTTGTACCGGGGGCTCAGGTGGTCGGGATGGCGCCGCTCGAGCTCGAGCGCCAGGGTGCGCTTCGCGAGGTAGTCCGGGTCGACCACGCCGGCGCGCATCTCGATGTAGTTCTCCAGCGCCATGTCGGCGATGGCGTCGGTGTTCGGCTTCCGCTCCGCCTCGTAGTGGGCGAAGGCGGCGGCGGTGTCATCGGGCGAGGCCCGCATGTGCCGGTCGAGGGCCCGCACCGACTCCATGGCCGCGTTCATGCCCTGGCCGTGGAACGGGACGATCGCGTGTGCGGCGTCGCCGACCAGCACGGCCCGATCCTCGAAGCTCCATCCGGTCGCCCGCAGGGTGCCGAGGTCGCCGGTCGGATTCTGTACGAACTGTTCGGCCAGATCGGGTACCAGCGCCGCGAAGTCCGCGAACTCGCCGTCGAAGAAGGCGTCGATCTCGGCGGCCGAGGCCAGCGCCTCGAAGGTCTCGCTCGGAGCGAAGAGGGTGACGGTGAAGTCACCCTCGGGATTCGCCAGGGCGATGAGCATGAGCTCGCCCCTGGGCCAGATGTGGAGGGCGTTGGGGTCGAGCCGGTGGGTGCCGTCCTCGCCGGGTGGCAAAGTGAGCTCCTTGTACTTGTGATCCAGCCACTCGGTCTCGAAGTTGCAGGCGCCCACGGCCGCCATCGAAGCCCGCACCCGGGAGCCGGCGCCGTCGGCGCCGAAGACCACGCCGAACGGGGCCGTGGTGCCGTCGTCGAAGCGGAGCAGCGAGCGGTCGAAGTCGACCTCGTCGACCTGCCTGGCGAACTCGATCTGCACCCGTCCCGTCGCCTCCGCGGCGTCGAGGAGGATGGCGTTCAGGTCGCTGCGGGACACCGAGTGGATGACCTCGTGGGGCTTGTTCCCGTAAGGCTGCAGTTCGGGCGTGGGATCGTCGACGGCGTGGATCATGCGGCCCCGCATTGGGATGGTGATGGCGTCGACCCGCTCGATCACGCCCACGTCGATGA
>JBFINV010000094.1:0-8199 GCA_041611015.1 Acidimicrobiales bacterium
GATCAACGCGTTGCTCGCCGACGGCTGGGACGTGCTGGGCTGGGTCAACGACCCGGACAGTGGCCGGTACGCAGTCGGCGGCGGGGTGTCGGCGCAGGTCTACGCCCGGGATCCGGACCGGGCTCTGTCGCCCGACCAGAGCGAGCGGATCCAGGCCGCGCTGGCTGCGCTCGCGGCGGCATCCCGAGGCTGACGGACGGCTCAGCCGGGCCGCGCCGCCGGGTCGGTCTCGCGCAGCACCACCAGGCGGTCGTCGGCACTGAGTGCGGCCGGATCCACCTGCTCCGGCGGCAGGCGAACGCCGTCGCGGACCACCGCGACCAGCGTGGCGCCAGGCGGGACCACGGGACGGCCAGCCCGGGTCGCCGGGGCGGTCTCGGCCAGTTCGATACCGCTAGCGGCGTCGATGATGTCGTGGAGCACCTTCACCGCCTCGGGGGCCTGTGTGGCCAGGCCCAGCATGCGGCCCACCGACGCGGTGGCGTCGATGACCTCGTCGGCACCACCGTGGCGGAGCAGGTGCAGGTTCTCCTGCTGGCGCCCGCCGGCGACGATGTGCGCGGTGGGGTTGCGCTCCCGGACGGTGAGGGTGATCAGGACCGCAGTGTCGTCGCGGTTGGGGGTCACGACCACCGCCCGAGCCAGGTCGACAGCAGCCTGGTCCAACACCTCGTTCTGGGTGGCGTCGCCGCGCACCGCGACGAAGCCGCGGCGGGTGGCCCGCTCGATCGCATCGGGATCGAGGTCGACGGCGACGATGGCGCCCGGCTCGATGCCCCGGCTGATCAGCTCGCGTGCTGCGCTCTCGCCGGTGGCCCCGAAGCCGCAGATGACCACATGGTTTCGCACGTAACGCCTCCAACGTCGGGTGAGCATGAGCCGGCGCGACTGGTCGGTCAGCACCTCCACGGTGGTGCCGACCACCAGGATCAGGAACAGGATGCGCGCCGGGGTGATCAACGCCACGGTGGCCAGCCGGGCCCCGCTCGAGACCGCGCTGATGTCGCCGTAGCCCGTGGTGGTGACCGTGACCGACGAGTAGTAGAGGGCATCGAGGAAACCCAGCTCGTCGCCCGTGACGTCGACCCAGCCGCTGCGACCGATCCTGACGACCAGGGCCACGAAGATCACCAGCGCCGCGGCGAAGCCCACCCGGCGCAACACCGCTGGTAGCGGCGCCAGCTGGCGCCGGGGCAGGCGCACCCGGTCGATGGCCGGATGCGTCATCGAACGACGGTCGGGGCGGCCGTCACGCCTCCGAGTCTGACAGCCCGCCCCGGCTTCGGGTGGAACCCCCGCCGCCTGTCACCGGTAGGGTCCCGGGCCATGGACATCGGCGTGACCCTCGGATTCTCCCACCACACTCCGGTCGACTACATCGTCGGCGCGTGCCGGCGCGTCGAGGACGCCGGGTTCGCCACGATGTGGGTCCCCGAGCACGTGCTCTTCTTCCCGGAGTACGCGTCGCGCTACCCGTACTCCGACGACGGGCGCATTCCCGGCGACCCAGAAGGCGTTCTCGACCCGTTCAGCGCGCTCGCGTTCGCAGCTGCGCACACCAGCCGGATCCGCCTGGGTACCGGCATCTGCCTGGTCCCCCAGCGCCAGCCCGTCTACACGGCCAAGATGGTGGCGGACCTCGACTACCTGTCCGGCGGGCGGGTGGACTTCGGGATCGGCATCGGCTGGCTGGCCGAGGAGTTCGACGCCCTCGGGATGGACTTCGCCAACCGGGCCGCTCGCTGCTCCGAGTACATCGCGGCGATGAAGGCGCTCTGGACCCAGAGCCCGGCCTCCTTCGAGGGTGAGACGGTGCGGATCTCCGAGGCCCACTTCAACCCGAAGCCCGTCCAGCAGCCCCACCCGCCCATCTTCGTGGGGGGCGAGTCGGAGCCTGCACTGCGGCGGGTAGCCGCCTTCGGCGACGGCTGGTACGGGTACGGCCCCACCCCAGAGGCGGTGGGCGAGCTGCTGGTGCGCCTGGACGACCACCTCGAGGCCGCCGGGCGGTCACGCGACGAGATCGCAGTGGTCACCTGCCCCAACCGGTCCCGCATCGAGCCCGATGCGGTGGCGGGCTACCGGGAAGCTGGCGTGGACCAGCTGGTCATGCCCCTCTACGCACGCGATCTGGCTCGCCTCGACGAGCGCATCGAGATCCTGCAGGAGACCGGCGGGGTGAGCTGACCGGCGGTCAGGGCCCGGCGGCGACGCTCCGGTGACCCGGGAAGCGGCGGAGGTGCAGGCTGTTGGTGACCACGAACAGCGACGAGGCGCCCATGGCCGCAGCGGCGAACAGCTGGGGTCGAGAACCCCGGAGGCGGCCAGCGGTATCTCGCGGCGTTGTAGGCGAAGGCCCGGAACAGGTTGCCCCTGATGGTGCCGAGGGTTCGCGCGACGAGGTCGGGGGTGATCTCAGGTTCGGTCGATCACCTGGCACCGGTTGGGATCGGTGCAACCGGTGGGATCGAGTCCCTCGGCTCGGGCCGCGAACACGGCCAGCTCCGCGCGGGCTGCTTCGAGTCGGGCGATCTGGTCGTCGAGCTCGCCGAGGTGGCGCTGGAGCAACGCCCGGGTGTGCTGGCAGCTGCGGGCCCCGGCATCCTTCAGCTCGAGCACCGACTGGATCTCGGCCAGGGTCAGCCCACTGGCCTGGGCGTCGCGGATGAACCGCAGGCGCTCGAGGCCATCCTCGCCGTAGTCGCGGTACCCGGACGGGGTGCGTGCCGGCGCTGCCATCAGCCCGATGGATTCGTAGTACCTGACGGTCTTGGTGCTCACGCCGGCGCGGTCGGCCAGCTCGCCGATTCGCATCACCCGATGCTACTGCTGAGCAGTTTCCTGGCGGCCCCACGACGATCCGAGCCGCCACCTCGCGTTTTCGATCTGAGCGACGGCAGGCTCGCCAGCGGGGTCCACAGCCCCTGGTCCAGCGGCTCCGACCGGCACCCTGGACTGCGTCCAGATCGGCACGCAACCGCCACCTGTTCGCAAATTCGCTCTGGTTCGCTTGAATGACCGTGGGCGATCTGGCGACAGGCGCCTCGAGGACAGGAACCTTTGCGGTAAGGAGCACGGCGTGGCGCTGTACCGGCGCGACCCACAGTCAGGCGAGCACGTGGTGACGCACGAGGGCCGGATGATGCGGTTCCCGACCCGGGCTGCGGCCCTGCGCGCAGTGCACGATCTGTTGGATCGCGCCAACGACATGCGCCGCCACCCGTCCCACCGAGGCGGCTGAGCCTGCCCCGCCCCGGGCTCAGCCGCCGTCGAGGAGCTGATCCACCTCGGCCGCGGTCGGCGGGTCCGCGCCCTCGCGGCTACAGGTGATCGAGGCCGCGGCCACCGCCCGGCGGCCGATGTCCCACCAGTCGGAGGCTCCCAGATCGGCAAGCGAGTCGGGTGCGCCGGCGAGCGACCGCTCCCACAGCGAGACCAGGACCGCAGCCACGAAGGTGTCGCCGGCGCCGACGGTGTCGACCACTTCGGTCCGGATCCCGGGAACGTGGACTTCGCCGGTGGCGGTGTAGATGTCCACCCCGTCACCGCCCCGGGTCACCAGAACCGCCGACACCCCCGCCGCGATCAGCGAGCCGGCACAGCTCGCTGCGGTCTGCCCCGGCCAGATCCAGTCGAGATCCTCGTCCGAGGACCGGTAGACGTCCGTGTTGGCCACCCAGCGATCGTGGAAGTGGTCCCAGCTCTCGCGGTCGTCGATGATCCTGGGGCGTGCGTTCGGGTCGAGGGACACCAAGCCCTCGTGGCGCTCGGCAAGAGCTGCGAGGGTCTCCGCGGTCCGGCCCCGGAACAACCCGAGGGTCCCACCGTGGAGGATGTGCGGCGGCGGACCCAAGGCGTCGAGGTCGGCGGCGTCGAGGCAGGTGTCGGCGGTGCCCTCGCCCTCGAAGCTGAACGTCAGCCGCGGGGTGTGCTCCACCACGGCCCGGGCCGTGGGTTCGGGGCCGCGTTGGGCCGCACGCAGGTCCACGCCGTTCTCCTGCAGGTGCGCCCAGATCTGCTCGCCGTACGCGTCGGTCGACACCCGCCCCACGAACGCAGCCGGCGCGCCGAGTCGGGCAGCGGCGATCGCCACGTTCATCGGACCGCCGCCCGGCACCGCTTCCGGCAGGCAGTCGACGAGGGCCTCGCCACAGCTCACGATCATGGGACGCCACTATCGCGCGGGGGTGGCCGGCAGCGCCCACGAAGGGAGACGCCTGCGGCCTCCGTGGTCCGTGGCCACGACGGGGAGCGAGGTCGCGTGCCGGGCGCAGGGAGCCGATACTGTCGGCATCTCGCGACACCATCACCCCACCCACCGACACCCGACCGAACCGGAGCACGACCCCGTGGACACCCGTGGGCTCGCCGAAGCCCTCAGCCTGCTGGCTCGAAACCACGCCTGGACCTGGTGCCCGAGCACACGCGCCGTCCTTTCGGCGCTGCCGGGCCACGAACCTGGCCGCCACCCGGTCCAGGTCGTCGGCGATCTCGACTGGAGCCAGCTCGAAGCCCTGCTCGGGAACCTCGAGCTCATGGAGCTGGTCGGCCGCCAAGCGGCGCGCCTGGCCGAGGCGACCGCGGACATCGGACCGCCGCGGATCGCGTACTTCTCGCCGGAGTTCGGAATCACCGATCTGGTGCCGCAGTACTCCGGAGGGCTCGGGGTCCTGGCCGGCGACCACCTCAAGGCGGCCAGCGACCTGGGCCTGCCCCTCGTCGGCGTCGGGCTCTTCTACCGGGGCGGGTTCTTCCGCCAGCAGCTGGCCGCCGGTCGCCAGCGGGAACGCTACGAGTCCTACGACCCCACATCGTTCGGCTGCATCGACACCGGCGCCCAGGTCACGGTGCCGATGCCCGGGCGCGAGGTCGGGGCTCGGGTGTGGCGTCTGGATGTGGGCCGGGTGCGCCTCGTGCTGCTGGACACCGATCTCGAGGCCAACCGGCCCGCCGACCGCGACATCACCGACCGGCTCTACAGCGGCGACCGGCGCCACCGCCTCGAGCAGGAGCTGGTGCTCGGCGTGGGCGGGGCCCGGGCCCTGGGCGCACTGGGCTGGTCCCCACCGGTGCTCCACCTCAACGAGGGGCATGCCGGGTTCCTGGTGCTGGAGCTGCTCGACCGGCACATCTCGGCGGGGCAGCGGCTCGAGGACGCCCTCGCCGCCATCGCCCCGGGGCTGGTGTTCACCACCCACACCCCGGTGCCAGCGGGCATCGACCGTTTCGAGCCCGGACTGGCGGCCCGCTACCTCCGGTACTGGGCCACCCGCTGGGGGGTCCCGGTGAGCGAGGTGCTCTCGCTCGGGAGGGACCCGAGCGACGATCCGCCCGGATTCAACATGGCCGCCCTCTGTCTCCGAGCCGCGGGGAGGGCCAACGGGGTGTCGCGGCTCCACGGCGCGGTGAGCCGCGAGCTCTTCGCCGAGGTCCCCGGCGGGGCGGCCATCGGCTCGATCACCAACGGCGTGCACGCCCGAACCTGGGTGATGCCCCGACTGCAGACGATCTTCGACGAGGCCCTCGGCCCCAGCTGGAGCGAAGGTGATCCGACCGCCTGGGATCGGGTCGACGAGATCGACGACGAGACCGTGCGGGCGGGACGCAGAGCCGGCGCGGTGGAGCTCGGCGAGCTGGTGGCCGAGCGGACCGGCGCCAACATCGATCCCGACGCCCTCCTGGTGGGCTTCGCCCGCCGTTTCGCCACCTACAAGCGGGCCACGCTGCTGCTCCAGCACCCCGACGAGCTCGAGCTGCTGCTCTCCGACGACGACCGGCCCGTCCACTTCGTGTTCGCGGGCAAGGCTCACCCCGCAGACGCAGCCGGCAAGGACCTGCTGGCCGAGATCGTCGCCTTCACGAGCAGCGCCGCGTCACGAGGCCGCTTCACCTTCGTGCCCGACTACGACATGGCGGTGGCGCGGGCCATGTACGCCGGCTGCGACGTGTGGCTCAACAACCCGGTCCGACCACACGAGGCCTCGGGCACCAGCGGGGAGAAGGCCGCGCTGAACGGCGGGCTCAACTGCTCGATCAGCGACGGCTGGTGGGACGAGATGGCCGATGGTCACAACGGTTGGACCATCCCGTCCAGCAGCGCCGCCACCCCGGCCCAACGAGACCGGGCCGAGTCGGCAGCAGCGCTGGGCCTGCTCGACGACGACATCGCGACCCTCTACTACGCCGGTGGCCAGCCGTGGTCCCCGGGCTGGATCGAGCGCATCCGCCACAGCTGGCGCACCCTGGGCCCGCAGGTGGTGGCGGCCCGCATGCTCACCGACTACCGCACCCAGCTCTACGAGCCCGCGCTGGGCGAGGCCACCCGGCCGTGACCGCCCGGCCGCGCGGGCCCAAGGCCCGAGGCGGTCGCGCCATGACGATCTGGCCCAGCGAAATGCACCTGTACTCCCAGGCGGTCGCGCCATGACGATCTGGCCGGGCGACATGTACCTGTACTCCCAGGCGGTCGCGCCATGACGATCTGGCCGGGCGACATGTACCCCCTGGGCGCCACCGCCGACGCCGACGGCGTGAACTTCGCGGTTTACTCAGAGGTGGCCGAGGCCATCGAGCTGTGCCTGGTCGAGCCCGACGGCTCCGAGACCCGCCACCTGCTTCCCGAGGTCACCGCCTTCGTCCACCACGGCTACGTTCCCGGGATCGGGCCGGACCAGCGGTACGGCTACCGGGTCCACGGCGAGTGGGGACCGGCTCGAGGGCTGATGTCGAACCCGGCCAAGCTCCTGCTCGACCCCTACGCCAAGGCGGTGACCGGCCCGCTCTGTTGGAGCGAGGAGGTCTACGGGCACGTCCCCGGGGATCTCCACACCCGCGACGACCGCGACAGCGCCCCGTTCGTGCCCAAGGCGGTGGTGATCGACCCGGCTTTCGACTGGGGCGACGACCACCCCCTGGACATCCCCCTCCACCAGACCGTCATCTACGAGACCCACGTGCGGGGCATGACCATGCGCCACCCGGGGGTGCCGCCCGAGCTGCGGGGCACCTATGCGGGCATGGCCGCGCCGGCCATCCTCGAGCATCTGACCGACCTGGGCGTCACCGCCGTCGAGCTGATGCCGACCCACCACTTCGTGTCCGAGCACAGCGTCGTGAAGCGGGGGCTCACCAACTACTGGGGGTACAACACCCTCGCCTACCTGGCGCCTCACGGGCCGTACTCGTCGGCTGGCGACACCGGCGGCCAGGTACGCGAGTTCAAGGAGATGGTCAAGGCGTTCCACGGTGCCGGCGTCGAGGTGATCCTCGACGTGGTGTACAACCACACCGCCGAGGGCAACCAGGAGGGACCGCTCCTGTCGCTCAAGGGCTTCGACAACCGGGCGTACTACCGCCTCGACCCGGACGACCCGCTCCGCTACGTCGACTTCACCGGCACCGGCAACAGCCTGGACATGCGCCACCCCCAGTCCCTCCAGCTGGTGATGGACAGCCTCCGGTACTGGATCCTCGACATGCACGTCGACGGCTTCCGCTTCGACCTGGCGGCGGCGCTGGCCCGAGGCCTACACGAGGTGGATCGGCTGTCGTCGTTCTTCGATCTCATCCACCAGGACCCGGTCGTGAACGGCGTGAAGCTGATCGCCGAGCCCTGGGACGTGGGCCCGGGCGGCTACCAGGTGGGCAACTTCCCGCCCAAGTGGTCCGAGTGGAACGGCCGCTACCGCGACGGGGTCCGCGACTTCTGGCGGGGCGCCGACGAGACCCTGGCCGACTTCGCCTACCGCATCACCGGCAGCTCCGACCTGTACGCCTGGTCGGGACGCCGGCCCTCGGCGAGCATCAACTTCGTCACCGCCCACGACGGGTTCACCCTGGTGGACCTGGTCTCCTACGACCACAAGCACAACGACGCCAACGGTGAGAACAACCGTGACGGCGACTCCTACAACCGCTCGTGGAACTCCGGGGTGGAGGGCCCCAGCGACGACCCGGCGGTCCTGGCGACGCGGTCGGTCCGGCGCCGCTCCCTCCTCGCCACCCTCTTCTTGTCACAAGGGGTCCCGATGTTGCTGGGCGGCGACGAGATCGGGCGGACCCAGCACGGCAACAACAACGGCTACGCCCAGGACAACGAGATCTCCTGGTTCGACTGGGAGCACGTCGACCATGACCTCCTGGCCTTCGTGCGGCGGCTGATCGAGATCCGGTCGTCGCACCCCATCTTGCGCCGCCGAC
>JBFINV010000095.1:0-8189 GCA_041611015.1 Acidimicrobiales bacterium
CACCCCGAGCCCCATCCGCCCCAGGGTGAGACCGCCCCAGTACCCGGCCACCGCCCAGCCTGCGGTCGTGGTCCCGACGGCGCGATCGTCGGTGAGCACCGAGTAGCTCCACCCCCCGTAGGCGATCTCGGCCCCCACGTAGAAGAAGAAGACGACCAGCATCGCCGTGAGGAGGTGCCAGGGCATGGGCCGCCGAGCCCCACCCTCCTCGTCGTCGTCGGGCTCGTCGACGAAGTCGCGACGATGCCACCACACCAGCGCGAGGAGGGCCACCTCGGCGACGATCAGAGCGGCGTAGACCAGCCGCCAGGTGACGTCGAGTCCGAGAACCACGGTGACCGCGATCGGTCCGAGGGTGGCGCCCACGCCGAAGAAGGCGTGCAGGAAGTTCATCGACCTGACCCCGCCCACGTGGGCCACGTAGGTGTTGGCTGCGGCGTCGACGGTGCCGCCGCCCATGCCCGTGACCGCGGCGGCCGCCACCGCAACCACCCAGACCGGCGCCAGCGCGAAGCCTGTGAGCCCGAGCGCGGCCACGGCCATGGCGGCCCGCAGGGTGCTGGCGATGCCGAAGCGGTCGAGGATGCGACCCACGGCCACCGTGCTGACCATGTACCCGCTGATGTAGAAGCCCACCAGCCAGGCCAACGACGAGACCGGCCGGTCGAGGCTGGCCCGCATGGAGGGCCAGACGGTGCCGAGCACGCCCTCGGGCAGCCCCAGCAGGACGAAGACCCCGAACGAGACGAGCAGCCCGGTCCGGCTCCGCGTCCGGTCCGGTGTCAACGCTGACGACGCTCGGCCAGCAGCACTGCGCGCTCGGCCAGACCAGGGGCGTCGATCCAGTCCGCCAGCTCGCCCAGATCGGCGCCGGGCCCGCACCACTCGAGCTCGTCCACCGACCCCACGGTCGGCGCGTCGTACTCGATGGTGGCGATCCGCCGGAACAGCAACGCCTCCTCGTAGTGCTCCACCAGGGTGCGGGCCAGCCTGGCTGCACCCCGCACCGTCACGTCCCACTGGCCCGGCGAGGCGGGGATCTCGTCGATGTGGCCATACCGGGCCAGCACCGCCGACGCCGACTTGGCTCCCCAGCCCGGCAGCCCCGGGTAGCCGTCGGCGCTGTCACCCACCAGCGCCAGCCAGTCGGGGATGGACTCGGGGGGCACCCCGAACTTGTCGATCACCGCGTCCCGGTCGATCAGGACCTGCTTGCGGCGGTCGTACTGGACGATGCGACCGTCTTCGGTCACGCACTGGCCCAGGTCCTTGTCCGGGGTGCAGATCATCACCTGCTCGACCCGCGGGTCCTCAGTGGCGATCCGGCCACAGGCGCCGAGCGCATCGTCGGCCTCGTACTCGACCATTGCGAACACGCAGAACCCAGCGGCCTCGAGGACCTCCTCCAGCGGAGCGAACTGCTCGAGGATCTCGGGGTCCATGCCGGAGCTGTCCTTGTACCCCGGCCATAGATCGTTGCGGAACGACTCGATCACGTGGTCGGTGGCGATGCCGATGTGGGTGGCGCCCTCCTCGACGAGGTTGAGGATGGACCCGAGCACCCCCCGGACGCCGCCGGTGTGGCGGCCCTCGGCGTTCTGATGCGGCGGGAGAGCGAAGTGATAGCGGAACAGCTCGTAGGTGCCGTCGACGAGATGGACTCGCATGGAAGCTCCGTCAGGGGGCCGGAGGGCGCCTGGGCAGTCTCGCACAGGCCGACCTGCCGGAGAGCCCCCTGCCCGCTGGGCCGTCCGGCTCAACTTCGTTGGGGGCCGACCGATTGAGTTCGCATGAAGGCGACGTCGCCCGCGTCACTCCTGCACCAGCTCGATGAGGGTCCCGAAGGACCCCTTGGGGTGGATGAACGCGACCGTCGTCCCGCGAGAGCCCGGACGGGGTTCGGTGTCCACCGGGGTGGCCCCGGCTGCAATCATGGCCGCCAGGGCCTCGGCGCAGTCGTCCACCCGGTAGCCGACGTGGTGGAGACCCTCACCGCGTCGCTCGATGAAGGTGGCGATCGGCGAGTCGTCCCGAGTCGCCGCAGTCAGCTGGATGTAGCTCTCCGCCACCGCCAGCAGCGCCTCCTCGACGCCGTCTCGCTCGACGGTCTCACGGTGCGCCACCTCGGCGCCGAACGCCTTCTCGTAGTACTCGACTGCAGCATCGAGGTCGCGCACGGCGATCGCCACGTGATCGATCTCGGTCAACAGCATGATGTCGCTCCTCGGTCGCCCGCTCGGCGGTGCTCGGCCCCGGAGCGCTCGGCTCCCCGGCGCGATCATTCTCGCTTGGGATCCACACCCTCGCAGCATCCGACGATCCCGGCTCGGGCCCTGCCCACCGCCGGTCAGGGCCCAGTAGTGTCGGTCAGGAGGGAGACCGACCGGGCCCCGGCGCTGCGGACCACCCAGCGTGTTGTCACCTCGAGTGACGGAAAGGACACCCCATGGCGATGACGCCCGAAGAGATTCGCGCCAAAGCCTTCCCGACGGTCAAGAAGGGCGGCTTCGACACCGCTGAGGTGACCGCGTTCCTCGCCGACGTGGCCTCGGAGCTCGCCGAGGCCCAGGCCCAGGCCGAGAAGGCCGCCGAGGCCACTCCAGCCGAGGGCACGGCCCCGGCGCCGGGCACGCCGCCGCCCCCGCCACCGGCGTCCCAGACGTTCTCGGTGGTCGGCAGCCGGGTCGACGAGGTGCTGGAGGCCGCGCAGCGGTCCGCCGACGCCATCGTCCGCGACGCCGAGGAGTGGGCCTCCAACCATCGGGCCGAGGCCGACAGCTACGCCCAGCAGGTGCGCACCCAGATCGACGAGCTCCGCCACAACACCGAGGAGCAGGCCGAGACCTTCCGCCAGGAGACGGTGGACTACGCCAACCGGATCCGGGAGGACGCCGAGGCCGCAGCCGAGGAGACCCGCCGCCAGGCGGAGGCCGATGCCGCAGCCCAGTACGAGCGGATCAGCACCGACATGACCGAGCGCTGGGTCGCCCTGCAGACCGCCGAGCGCGAGCTCCTGGCCGGGCTCGAGACCACCACCGAGGACCTGGTCCGGGCCCGAGACCACTTCAAGGAGACCGTGGCGAACCACTCCGATGCTCCGCTCGGGGCGGTCGTGTCGGAGGTCGCGTTCGAGGAGGATGTGACCGAACTGACCGACGCTGCGTCTTCGGGCGAGGACGAGGCAGCTCCCGACTCCGGGGAGGGCGTGGCCGAGGCCGGCGAGGCCGAGGTCACTGGGGTCAGCGGATGGGGCGATGCGGATCCCGTGGCCGCCGGCTGGGAGCCCGTCGCCGACGATCAGGAGGACGTGGTCGGCACCGACACCACGACCGCCGAGGTTCCGCCCGCAGACGATGTCACCGACGGCGATGAGACCGACGGCGCCGAGACCGAGAGCGAGGACCGCGGCGACAGCCCGACCTCGGGCGAGGCCGGCGACTGGGGCGGCGAAGCCACCACCAGCGCGTGGGGTTCGGCCGACACCGCAGAGGGATGGACCGGCGAGCCCGAAGGCGAGACCGCCTGGGGTACCGGAGCCGAGACCACCGCCTCGTGGGAGAGCCACGACGCCACCACCGAAGCGACCGCGACCGAGCCGAGCGGCGACGCGGCCGGAGCCGAGCCCGCACCGGTGAGCGAGAGCTGGTCCGCGGCCGACACCGGCGACAGCTGGTCGTCCGCCCCCGCCGAGTCCTGGTCCAGCGGCGACGCCGGTCAGGACACCGGACGCGTGGCCCAGACCACGTCGTGGGCCTCGAGCAGCGCCGACCCCTGGACCGGTGAGACCCAGACCACTCCGGCCACCGGCACGGTGACCAGCCAGGAGACCGGTGAGGCCGAGGGTGACTCGTTCTTCGAGCAGGAGACCGAGGAAGGCGACGACCCGCTGGCCGCCATGGTCCGCCAAGCAGTCGAGCGGGTCACCGAGGGCGACGGCTCCAACTAGTCGCACCCTCTCAGTCGTACCCCGCTGCCACCACTCCCAAATTTGTGCCCGATCGCGCAGTTTTCCGCGCTCTGGGGCACAAATTTGGGTTGTGCGGATCGGGCGGCGGACCTGGGGGGCCGGCCGAGCCGCGGTCGTTCTATCGTGGAGGCGACGACACCACGGGACGACACCAAGGAGACGACATGGCGGTCATCCTCTCGGGCGCCAGGACGCCGATCGGCAAGCTGGGCGGATCCCTGGCGCCGCTGTCGGCCACCGACCTGGGTGGCATCGCCATCGGTGCCGCGCTGGCCCGGGGCGGGGTCACGCCGGATCAGGTCGACTACGTGGTGATGGGTCAGGTCCTCCAGGCGGGGGCAGGTCAGCTGACCGCTCGCCAGGCGGCTCGTCACGCCGGCATCCCGATGACGGTGCCAGCAACGACCATCAACAAGGTGTGCCTGTCAGGCCTCAACGCCATCCACCTGGCCCAGCAGATGATCGACTCGGGCGAGGCCGAGATCGTGGTTGCCGGCGGGATGGAGTCGATGACCAACGCCCCGTACCTGTTGCCAGGGGCCCGGACCGGCTACCGCTACGGCAACGCCGAGCTGATCGACGCCATCCAGCACGACGGGCTGTACTGCGCGCTCGAGCGGGAGCTGATGGGCGAGAGCACCGAGCGCTACGCGGCCTCGGCGGGCATCGACCGTCGCCGTCAGGACGAGATCGCCGCGGCGTCACACGACCGGGCGGCCCGAGCCACCAAGGACGGTCTGCTGGCCGACGAGATCGTCCCCGTCGACGTCCCCCAGCGCCGGGGCGAGCCGGTGCGCTTCGAGAGGGACGAAGGGGTGCGATCGGGCACCGACGTCGACGCCCTGGGCTCGCTGCGCCCGGCATTCGACGATGCTGGCAACATCACCGCAGGCAACGCATCGCAGATCTCCGACGGCGCCTCGGCCACGGTGGTCACCACCCGTGAGGTCGCGGACCGGCTCGGCGTGGCCCCGCTGGCCGAGCTGGTGGCCTACGGGCAGGTGGCCGGCCCCGACACCAGCTTGCTCACGCAGCCATCGCGGGCGATCGGCCGGGCCCTCGAGGCGGCATCGATGTCAGTGGGGCAGCTCGATCTGTTCGAGATCAACGAGGCGTTCGCCGCGGTGGCCGAGGCGTCGATGCGGGACCTCGGCGTGAGCGACGAGGTGGTCAACGTCAACGGTGGCGCCATCGCCCTGGGCCACCCGATCGGCGCCAGCGGCAACCGCCTGGCCCTGACCCTGGCCCACGAGCTGGCCCGCCGGGGTGGCGGCTACGGCGCCGCCGCGCTGTGCGGTGGCGGCGGTCAGGGCGACGCGCTGATCATGCGGGTCGGCTGAGAGGGCCGGGACCGCCTGGTCCGGCTGCGGGGGACCGGGGTCACTGGCTGAGGGCGAGCCGTCAGCCAGCGAGCAGTGGGGAGGGGAACGGATGTAGTACCACTGCAACCCCGGCCAGAAAGGCCGAAGTGCCACCTCACTGAGTCGGGCGCGGGCGGACAAGACCGACAGGACAGTGAGATGGCACCTCGACGAGCTTCCCGACACCCAGGGTGGGGGGGCACCCTGTGGTGCCGGGTGGAACGTTTCGGTTACATTACGATGTAACCATCCCGTCGTCAAGAGGAAACCGCAATATTCGTAACATATGCCGCTGAGCAGGTCAAACGGCACAGGTTCTCAGGCTCGGATCGTTGTGACGATTCCGTAGCGGGGTCTGACCCCCCGGCGTCCGGGGTCTGACCCCCGTCGACCGGCGATCCAGGGCCGGGCCTCAGCTGGCGTCGACGGAACGGCGGCCCTCGAGGGCCCGGCCCAAGGTCAGCTCGTCGGCGTACTCGAGATCGCCGCCGACGGGCAGCCCGCTGGCAATGCGGGTCACCGTGATCCCCGAGGGCTCGATCAACCGGGCCAGGTACATGGCTGTGGCCTCGCCCTCGATGTTCGGGTTGGTGCACAGGATCACCTCGCGCACCTCGCTCGCGCCCAGACGGTCGAGCAGCTCCTTGACCCGCAGCTGGTCCGGCCCGATGCCGTCGATGGGGTTGATCGCCCCCTGGAGCACGTGGTACCGCCCCTTGAACTCCCGGGTCCGCTCGACGGCCACGATGTCGCGCGGCTCCTCGACCACGCAGATGACGGTGCCGTCCCGCCGATCGTCGGCGCAGATCTCACAGCGCGCCTCGTCGCTGATGTTGAAGCACTCCTCGCAGAATCGGACCCGGGCCTTGGCCTCGGTGATGGCCTCGGCCAGGCGCAGAGCGTCGTCTGCCGGCAGCTTCACGAGGTGGAAGGCGATGCGCTGCGCCGACTTGGGGCCGATCCCGGGCAGGCGCCCGAGCTCGTCGATGAGGGCCTGGACAGCTGGGGTGTAGACGTTGACCACGAGCCCCTACTCGGCGGGGCCGGGAAGCCCGCCCGCGCCCCCGCCCAGCAGGCCCCCGAGGTCGATGCCGCCGAGGTCCAGACCCCCGCCCTCTCCGCCGATCTGGCGCACTGCGTCGTGGAGCGCGGCCAGGATCAGGTCCTCGAGCAGGGACATGTCGTCGGGGTCGACCGCCGCGGGATCGATCGAGACCGACTGGAACTCGTAGCCGCCGGTGACCTCGATCTTGACGGCGCCCCCGCCGGCCTGACCCTCGTACACCGTGGCGGCGGCCTCCTGCTGGGCCGCCATGAGCTGCTCCCCCATCTGCTGGGCCTGCTGGAGGAGGGCGTTCATGTCGAATTGCTGCTCGTCGCTCATGGTGGACCTCGTTGCGTGGGCCGTGGGCGGTTGGGCCAGTGTGGCAGAGTCGGGCCCCGCCGCCGGGGTCAATGTTTCAATCGTGATCGGTGTCGATCAGCTCGGCGCCGGGGAAGGCCTCGGTCAGCAGGCTCACGCCACCGGCGGCGGTGTCGTCGGCATCGGTGAGGGCGTCGAGATCGATCTCGTCGTCGCCCGGGTCTGGTTCGGATGCGTCGGGTCGGGCCGCGGGTTCGGCTGCTCGAGCCGGGGGGGCCGGGGCGTCGCCGTCGACGACCAGCTCCAGCTCCAGGCTGGCCCCGAAGTGGTCCGAGAGGGCCTGGCGCAGATCGTCCACGCACTCCTGGCAGCGGTCACGGTGGATGGCGTTGGGCAGCCCGAAGATCACGGTGGCGCCCTGGACCCCGACGAACCGCCCCCCGCTGAACCGGGACCGGGCACGGCCGGGCAGGGCGGCCCGGATGGCCTCCCAGGCGGCAGCGATCTCGTCGAGGCTGGCCGCTGCCGCGGTGGTCGCGGCCTCGGGCCCAGGTTCGGGCTCGGACGGAACCTTCTCCGGCGCCGCATCCGCTCCGCCCTCCTCCGCATCGGGCGCGTCGCTCTCGCCACGAGCGCGACCTCGACGGGCTCCGAGGGTGGCCCGGGCCGGGCCCGCAGCGGCATCGGCGTCCTGCGCGCCACCGGCGTCACCCGCGCCACCACGGCGAGCCGCCAGCGCCGCCCGAGCTTCCGCTGCTGGCCCTTCGCTCTCTTCGGCGGTCTCGGCCTCGGGCCTGGCCTCGGGGGCGGGCGCCGGAGCAACCGGCATCCCGGCTCCCCCTTGCTGCTCGAGCCGCTCGATCCGGGCGGCCAGCGCCGCCACGTCGGTATCCAGCTCGGGCCGGCAGAGACGCAGCAGCGCCACCTCCAGATCCACCCGCGGGTCGGGGGCCTGGCGCATGTCGACGAGGGCCCCACCCACCACCTCGAGGGCCCGAGTCATGGCTGCGGGCGCCATGGCCGCGGCAACGTCCGCGGCAGCGTCCGCCTGGGCTTCGGAGAGCTGGTGGCGTGGGGCTCCCATGGCCGACAGGAAGGCGTCCCGCAGACGCCCGAGCAGCTCTTCGCCGATCACCCGCGGATCTCGACCGGCCACCAACGCCTCGCTCACCGAGGCCAGGACCGCGCCCGAATCCTGGGCCGCGAGGGCCCGGACGACCGCCTCGATGACGTCGTCATCGCGGGGAATGCCACGGGCGGCCACCACCTGGTCCAGCGCCGACAGGGTGTCTCGGGCCGAGCCCCCGCCAGCCCGCAGCACGTACTGGATCATGGTCTCGTCCACGTCGAGCCCGGCGTCGTCGACCACCCACCGGACGTGGGCCTCGAGATCCTGGGCCGGGATCAGCTCGAACTCGAAGTGCTGGGTCCGGCTGCGGATGGTGGGTACCACCTTGTGGGGCTCGGTGGTGGCGAGCACGAACACCACGTGGTCCGG
>JBFINV010000096.1:0-8165 GCA_041611015.1 Acidimicrobiales bacterium
CTGGACCTCGTAGCCGGATCGGCACAGCTCCTCGGGGATCTCGATCGGCTCACCTGCGGCCTCGGCCACGAGCTGGCTCTGGCAGCAGCGTTCGAGGGCGACGAACCACCAGATGGCGGCGTCCACGCTGCCCCCCACGGTGATGAGCCCGTGGTTCTGGTGGATCAGCGCCTTCTTGTCCCCGAGGGCCCGGGCCATGGCCGCCCCCACCTCGAGATCGAGCACCACGGCCCCGCCCCCGTCGGCGCACAGGGCCACGTCGTCGTAGAACGCAGTGGCGTCCTGGCTGATCATCTTCAAGGGCCGGCCCAGGGTGCTGAACGTCTTGCCGTACATCGAGTGGCAGTGCGCCGCAGCCACCACGTCGGGGCGGGCCTGGTGAAGCTGGGAGTGGATGGCGAACGCGGCCGCGTTGACCGGCTTGTCGCCCTCGACCACCTGGCCCTCGTGGTTCACCAGGATCAGGTCCGACACCCGCATCAGCTTGAAGGTGAGGCCGAACGGGTTCACCCAGAAGTGATCGGGATGCTCGGGATCGCGGACGGTCACGTGCCCGGCCACGCCCTCGGCGAGGCGTAGCCGCCCGAGGGTCCGCAGCCCGCAGGCCAGCCGCTGCTTGCGGTGGAGTCGCTCGGCGGCGACGTCCTCGAAGTCGGTGGGCGGTCGGTCGAGGTCGATGCCCTCCTGGTCGGGTTCGAATGCGCCCAGGTCCTGGCGGTTGTCGACGTCGGTCATTATGCCCTCCCGGGGATCGGACAGCCCCACGGTACGGCACCAGAACCCGACCGCGCCCGCCCGGAGGCCCTGTTTGATGTCGCTTTTCGGGCGCACGTGGGAGAATCGGACCAGGTCGGGAACGCCTGACCGGAAACCGGTGTTGACCTCTCCGAGGGTCCGACAGCACCGAAAGCGAGTTGAGCGACAGATGAAGCAGAGCCTGCGTCTCGGAACGGTTTCCGGGATCCCAGTGGGCTTGAACTGGGGCCTGCTGGTGATCGCCCTGCTCTACCTGACGAGCTTGGCCACCGGCTTCCTCCCCTCGGCGTCGCCCGGCTCCACCGACGGCGCCTACTGGCTGGTGGCCGCCATGGGCGTGGGCCTCTTCTTCGCCTCGATCCTGGCCCACGAGCTGGGACACAGCCTGGTCGCGCAACGAGAGGGCATCCGGGTCAAGGCCATCACCCTGTGGCTGCTCGGCGGCATCGCGGAGATCGAGAAGGAGGCCCCCACCCCGGCGGCCGAGCTCCGGATCGCCGCCGCCGGCCCGGCCGTGAGCGTGGCCCTGGCGGCGGCGTTCGCCGGCGTCGGCTTCGCCCTCAGCGCGTTGTTCGGCTCGTCGCTGTTCTTCACCATGCTGATCTGGCTTGGCATCGTCAACGGGATCCTGGCCGTGTTCAACCTGGTGCCGGCAGCACCACTCGACGGCGGTCGGATCCTGGCGGCGTTCTTGTGGTCGCGGTCGGGCAACCCCCATCGAGCCCGAGCCCAGGCGGCCCTGGCGGGGCAGGTCTTCGGTGGCGTGGTCCTGGCGATCGGCTCGATGATGCTGCTCAACGGCTCCGGCATCTGGCTGCTTATCCTTGGCTGGTTCCTCATGGGCGGCGCCACCGCCGAGCGCCGACGGGCCGAGCTGCTCGAAGCCGCAGCCAATGCCTCGGTGAGCGACGTCATGGCCCCGCTGGCCGCGCCCACCGACGGCGCGGTCACCGTCGCTGGCCTGCTCGCCATGGGGGCGGGGACCAGCCAGACCGCCTACCCGGTGCGGGGCTCCGACGGTGCGGTGGTCGGCATCGTTCCCGCCGCCGCGCTCCACGGCCGCGACGCCCGCCGGCACGGGAGCGTGCCCGCTTCCGAGCTGGCGGTCCCCTGGAGCAGCTTCGTGAGCGCCCGCACCGACGAGCCCCTGGCAGTGGTGGTCGATCGGTTCCGTGACGCAGACGCCTCCCACGCGCTGGTCTACGACCCCTGGGGACGCCAGGTGGGGTACGTCGGGCTGGCGCAGCTGGTATCGGTCACCGGCTGACCGCAGCGGGCAGACCCCCTGCGGCACCCCGATACCCTCACCCCCATGAGGATGGGCCCGCACGCCCTGCTGGGATCGGATCCCGAGGCCGTCAGGGGCCGGAAGCTGTCACGCACCACGATGAGCCGGGTGCTGGAGTTCGCCCGACCCTACCGGTGGCAGCTGGTCGGCTTCGTCGCCGCCATCCTGGCGGCAGCGCTGCTGGCCCTGCTGCCTCCCCTGGTGTTCAAGCGCCTGATCGACACCTCCATCGCCGAGGGCGACCGCGCCGAGGTGGACCTGTTGGCGCTGGCCCTCATCCTGGCCGCGTTCACCGAGGCCGCCCTGGCCCTGGCCGAGCGCTGGTTCAGCTCCCGGATCGGCGAAGGCCTCATCTACGACCTCCGGGTGGCGCTGTACGACCACGTGCAACGCCTCCCGATCGCCTTCTTCACCCGGGTGCAGACGGGCTCGCTGATCAGCCGGATGAACAACGACGTCATCGGGGCCCAGCGGGCGGTCACCGGCACCCTGGGCTCGGTCATCTCGAACAGCATCGTGCTGGTCACCACCCTGGCGGCCATGCTCGTGCTCGAGTGGCGCCTGACGGTGCTGGCCGTGCTGATCCTGCCCGTCTTCATCCTGCCCGCCAAGCGGGTGGGCCGGCGGCTGCAGGACCTGACGCGCGAGGGCATGGACCTGAACGCCGGCATGAACACGGTCATGAACGAGCGCCTCAACGTGTCGGGGGCCATGCTGGTGAAGCTCTTCGGTCGCCACGACAGGGAGCGGGCCGACTTCTCGGATCGGGCGGGGCGGGTGGCCGCCATCGGGGTCCGCAGCGCCATGTACGGCCGGACCTTCTTCATCGCGCTCACGCTCGTCGGCGCGGTCGGCACCGCGGTCATCTACTGGATCGGGTCCCGGCTGGCCATCGACGGCGCGATCACCATCGGCACCCTGTCGGCCATGGGTCTCTACGTGGCCCGGATCTACGGGCCCCTCACCGGATTGACCAACGCCCGGGTCGACATCATGACCGCACTGGTGTCCTTCGAGCGGGTGTTCGAGGTCCTCGACGCCCCCAATGCAATCGTCGACCGTCCCGGGGCCGTCGACCTGGAGTCGCCGCGAGGCCGGGTCACCTTCGATCGGGTCTCGTTCACCTACCCCGCCAGCGATACCCGCCTCGAATCCCTCGAGAGCGCCACCGAGGAGACCACCCCCCGGCAGGTGTTGACCGACGTCGACCTCGACATCGAGCCCGGGCGGACCGTGGCCGTCGTGGGGCCGTCCGGTGCCGGCAAGAGCACCCTCATGTCGCTGGTGCCCCGGCTCTACGACGTCGACCGGGGCACGGTCTCGATCGACGGCGTGGACGTCCGCTACCTGACGCAGCGGTCCCTGCGTCAGGCGATCGGCGTGGTGACCCAGGATCCGCACCTGTTCCACGAGTCGGTCGGCGACAACCTCCGCTACGCGCGGCCCGACGCCAGCGACGCCGACCTCGTCGAGGCGGCCCGAGCCGCACGGATCCACGAGGTCATCGCCGCGCTACCGGAGGGCTACGACACCATCGTCGGCGAGCGAGGCTACCGCCTGTCGGGCGGTGAGAAGCAACGGCTCGCCATCGCGCGCATGCTGCTCAAGGACCCGGCGGTGGTGGTGCTGGACGAGGCCACCAGCCACCTCGACAGCGAGAACGAGCACCTGGTGCAGCAGGCCCTGACCCGGGCGCTCGAGGGCCGAACCGCCATCGTCATCGCCCACCGGCTCTCCACCATCGTCGACGCCGACCTGATCGTCGTCCTCGACGAGGGCCGCATCGTCGAGCGGGGCCGGCATCACGACCTGCTGGCGCGCGGCGGCCTCTACGCCGAGCTGTACCGCACCCTGATGCGCGAGCAGGAGCCCATCGGCTGATGCAGCTCTCCCTCGACCCAGCCATGGAGCGGACCTTCACGGTCGCGGAGCTGGGCCAGCTGGTCCACGACCTGATCGCCGAGACCTTTCCCCACGACCTCTGGGTCCAGGGCGAGATCCGCGATCTCAAGCGTCACGGGACCGGGCACGTGTTCTTCAAGCTGGTCGATCCCACTCCCTCGGGCCGCTCCCCCGACGCGGCGCTGGCGGTGATCCTGTTCGATTCCAAGCGCCGGGAGATCAACGCCCAGATCCGTCGGGCCGGTGGCGGGATGCGCATGGACGACGGGGTGGCGGTCAGGGTGCGGGCGGTCCCCGAGCTCTACGTTCCGAGCGGCCAGTTCAACCTGCGCATGACCGGCATCGACCCCGCGTACACCCTCGGCCAGCTGGCGGCGTCGCGGGAGCGGTTGCTCCGGATGCTGGCCGACGAGGAGCTCCTCGACCGCAACGGCGCCCTCGCGTTCCCGGCGGTCCCCCTCCGGGTCGGTCTGGTGACTGCGCGGGGTTCGGCTGCCGAAGCCGACTTCGTTGCCGAGCTGGCCCGCACGGAGCTGGCGTTCCTGATCCGGGTGGCCCCCACGCCGGTCCAGGGCGCAGGAGCGTCCCACCGGATCGCAGCGTCCATCCGGGCCTGCGTGCGAGCTGGCGTCGACGTGATCGCGGTGGTGCGAGGGGGCGGGGCCCGCACCGACCTGGCCGCCTTCGACGACGAGGTGGTCGCCCGGACCATCGCCGGCTGCCCGGTCCCGGTGCTGACCGGGATCGGGCACGAGATCGACACCTCGGTCGCGGACCGGGTGGCCCACCTGTCGCTCAAGACCCCCACCGCCTGCGCCGCGCACCTGGCCGAGGCCGTGCTCGCGTCCGACCGGACCGCCGCCAGATGCTGGCGCAGCATCGCGACCCTGGCTGCGAGCCGGCTCGAGGCCCAGGACCGGCGCCTGGCCGCCGCAGCCGAGACCGCACGCGCCACCGCCACCCAGGTCCTGCGCGACGCCGATCGGACCATCACCGGCGGGGCCCATCGGGCTCGGGCCCTGGTGGGCGCCCGGCTCGACCGGGCCGGCCAACGCCTGGCCCGCCACCTGGCAGCCGCAACGCTGTCGAGCCGCCACCGGCTCTCCGGAGCCGGCGCCCACCTGGATCGGGCCGCAGCTCGCCTCGAGCGCAACGCCCGGGAACGGCTTCGGCAGGCCACCCGGCGGGTCGACGAGGCCCACACCCAGGTGCGGCTGCTCGACCCTTCTCGGGCCCTGGCCCGAGGCTGGAGCATCACCATGACCGAAGCGGGGGACGTCATCCGGTCCGTGGCCGACGCGCCTGGCGGGACCGCGCTGGTCACCCGGGTGGCCGATGGCAGGATCGCCAGCACGGTCGACCAGAGGGGGGAGCCATGAGCGCCACCGACCCGGAGCCCGGTTACGCCGAGGCTCTCGCCGAGCTGGAGGAGATCCTGGGTCAGCTCGAGGACGACGACATCGACGTGGACGTCCTGAGCTCCAAGGTGGAGCGGGCTGCCGAGCTCATCCGGCTGTGCCGGGGTCGGATCCGGGCCGCTCAGCTGAGCGTCGAGGAGATCGTGGCCGACCTCGACGACCTGGCCGACGCCGACAGCGCTGTTGACCCCGCGGCCGACGACGAGCCGGCTCGGTAGCGTGGCCACCACGGCCTCGACCCCCAACGCCCTCGCCGTCGTGCTCGAACCGGTCGACGCGCGGCTGCGCGCGGTCGTCGACGCCGAACGCGAGCGCTGGTCGATGATCGATCTCGACCTCGCAGCGCCCTTCGAGGCGCTGGCCGAGCTGGTGCTCACCGGGGGCAAGCGCTTACGGCCGGCGTTCTTCCACTGGGCCCATGTGGGCGCCGGGGGCGAGCCGTTCGCACCCGCGGCTGTCGACGCCGCGGCGGGCATCGAGATGCTCCACGCCTTCGCCCTGGCCCACGACGACATCATGGACGCCTCCGCCTGGCGGCGCGGGCACCCCACGGTGCACGTGCGCTTCGCAGAGCTGCACCGGGGGCGCGAATGGCAGGGCGACCCCGATCGCTTCGGCGAGGCGGTTGCCATCCTCGTCGGGGACCTGGCCCACGTCTGCGCCGACCGGCTGATGACCGAGGAATCGCCCGTGGTGGCGGCCATCTGGGACGAGCTACGCCTCGAGGTGAACGTGGGGCAATACCTCGACGTCCTCGCCGGCGCGCGAGGCGAGGCCGACGAGACCACATCCCGGCGGATCCTCGAGTACAAGACCGGTCGCTACTCGGTGGAGCGTCCTCTGCACCTCGGTGCCGCCCTCGCGGGGCGTCACGACGCCCTCGCCGACGACCTCACCCGCTACGGGCGACCGGTGGGGGTTGCCTTCCAGCTGCGGGACGACATCCTGGGGGCCTTCGGCGACTCCTCGGTGACCGGCAAGCCGGTTGGCGACGACCTGCGCGAAGGCAAGCCCACCCCCCTGCTGGCCACGGCCCGGCGCCTGGCCGATCCGGCCCAGGCCCGGGTCCTGAGCCACGCTGGCGATCAGACCATGAGCGACACCACCCTGGCCGAGCTGCAACAGGTGCTGGTGGACACGGGCGCAGTGGATCTCATCGAGCGCGAGATCACCGAGCTGACCGCCGAGGCCATGGCGGTCCTGGCGGCGATGTCGCTCGCTGGCGACGCCGGTGAGGCCCTGGCCGAGCTGGCCCACTTCGTGGCCTACCGGTCGCACTGACCCCTCCGGCCGCCGGGCGCGGGTGGGTGGGGTCCTTGCGCGGGGGCCCGCCCACGGCCAGACTTCTGTCCCAGTAGGGGCCTCTGCCGCCACTCCGGCGTTGGGTCGATGCGGGCCGACGACCGTTCACAGAAGGCTTCCCGCACATGACCGACCAGTCCCAGCAGCCCGATGAGTTGGTGATCGAGCTGCCCGGCGACGAGGCTCCCGGCCCCACCGACAACGTGGTCCTGCTGCTGCCCGGCCCGGGCACCTTGGGGCAGGCCGTCGAACAGCCGCTCGTGGTGCGGCTCCGGGAGGCCCTCGACGCCTCCAACGAGGCCATCATGGTGGTGGAGCTGTCGGGACGGATCCTGTTCGCCAACCGCACCGCCCGGGTCCAGCTCGGGCTCGACGGCGACGACGCGACGTTCCCCGCCGTCGAATCTCTTCTCGGCGGGTCCCGGCGCGACGAGGTGTGGCGGGCCCTGGACGAGGATCAGGAGTGGCGGGGCGAGGTCTCGGCGACGCGCCCGGACGGCTCGACGGTCCACCTGGAGCTGACCCTGCTGGCCGATCGCTCCAGCGCGGGGGACATCCGCAGCCTCACCGTGGTGGCTCACGACATCGGGGAGCAGCGGGCCCTCCAGCACGCTCTCGAGCACCGCAGCACCCACGACGGGCTCACCGGCCTCGCCAACCGCCAGCACCTGCTACGCGAGATCAACGCCGCCCTGCCCGAGCTGGCCGAGCGAAACCAGCCGAGCGCGCTGTTGCTGATCGACATCGACGAGTTCCGTACGGTCACCAACAGCCTGGGGCACGAGGCCGGCGACCGGGTCCTGGTGGCCTACGCCTACAGATTGCTGCGGACCTTCCCCGCCGACGCCATCCTGGCCCGCGTCGGCGGCGACGAGTTCGCGGTCTTCGTGCCCGGCACCGACGACATCGATGCCCTCGGCGAGCAGCTGCTCGACACCACCGTGGCGCCGTTCTACATCGACGGCACCGAGGTGCACCTCTCCGTGGGCACCGGCATCGCCCTGGCCGGGCCCAGCCACCCCACCCCCAGCGCCGAGGCCCTGCTGCGACGGGCCGACGCCGCCAGCCATCGCGGCAAGGAACGAGGCCGGGGCACGGTCGAGGTGTTCGAGCCCCAGCACCAATCCGATGCCCAGGACCGTCTCGCCGCCTTCCAGGACCTGCGCCGGGCGCTGCGCCACGAGGAGCTCTGCGTCCACTACCAGCCCAAGATCGACCTCGGCACCGGCCGGATCATCGGCGCCGAGGCCCTCATGCGCTGGAGCACCCCTGGTGGCGAGGTACGGGCACCCGCTGCGTTCCTGGACATCGCCGAGGACACCGGGCTGATCATCCCGATGGGCCGCCGGCTGCTCGACGAGGTCTGCCGCGACGCCAGCGCGCTGCGCCACGAGGAGCTCTGCGTCCACTACCAGCCCAAGATCGACCTCGGCACCGGCCGGATCATCGGCGCCGAGGCCCTCATGCGCTGGAGCACCCCTGGTGGCGAGGTACGGGCA
>JBFINV010000097.1:0-8105 GCA_041611015.1 Acidimicrobiales bacterium
CCACGGCCGCGGGCGGGGCAGGGGCCCCGCCCAAGCGGAGGAGGATGGGGTTGGGGCCCCATCCGGGAGAAGAACATTGAACTTCGCATTCTCTGACGAGCAGGAGCAGCTTCGGGAGTTCGTGCGCAGCTTCTTGGAGGACAAGTCCTCCGAGGAGGCAGTGCGTGAGCAGATGGCCACCGAGGAGGGCTACGACGAGGCCGTCTGGAAGCAGATGTCGGAGCAGATGGGCCTCCAGGCGCTGATCATCCCCGAGGAGTACGGCGGCCAGGGGTACGGCTACATCGAGCTCATCGTGGTTCTCGAGGAGATGGGGCGAGCGCTGCTCTGCGCCCCCTACTTCTCGACCGTCGTGCTGGGCGCCAACACCCTCGTCCACTGCGACGACGAGGCCGCCAAGGGCGAGCTGCTGCCTCGGATCGCATCCGGAGCCAAGGCCACGCTGGCCTTCACCGAAGAGAACGGGCGCTGGGACGAGTCCGGCATCACGATGCAGGCCACCCCATCCGGGGAGGGCTACACCCTCGACGGCACCAAGATGTTCGTCCTCGACGGCCACACCGCCGACATCATCCTGGTGGCCGCCCGCACCGGTGCGGGCACCAGCCTGTTCCACGTGGCTTCCGATGCCGATGGGCTGACCCGGACGGCGCTGTCCACCATGGACCAGACACGCAAGCAGGCCCGGCTCGAGTTCTCCGGGACGCCTGGGAAGCTCGTCGGCGCCGAGGGGTCGGGCTGGCCGGTACTGGAGCGGGTCCTGGACCTGGCGGCGGTGGCGCTGGCGGCCGAGCAGGTCGGCGGGGCCCAGATGTGCCTCGACATGGCCGTCGAGTACGCCAAGGTCCGGGTCCAGTTCGGTCGGCCCATTGGCTCGTTCCAGGCCATCAAGCACAAGTGCGCCGACATGCTGCTCGAAGTGGAGTCGGCGAAGTCTGCGGCGTACTACGCGGGCTGGTGTGCCGCCGAGCTGAACGACGAGCTGCCGTCGACCGCCAGCCTCGCCAAGGCCTACTGCTCGGAGGCGTACTTCCACGCCGCCGCGGAGAACATCCAGATCCACGGCGGCATCGGCTTCACCTGGGAGCATCCGGCCCACCTCTACTTCAAGCGGGCCAAGAGCTCGGAGCTGTTGTTCGGCGACCCGACCTACCACCGGGAGCTGCTGGCGCAGCGCATCGGAATCTGACCGGATCGTTCACCGTTTTGGACGCTCGTCGACCGATGCGGTACACCTGGTCTCGGCCCGGACTCCCCGGGCCTCGGGCGAAACGGGCGAGATCAGGGCGTGGTTGCGACTACCTCACCGAAGGCGGACGTCGGCTGGACCGCTGAGCGCGCGTCGCGCTCGAGAGGGCGCGCGGCAGACGCCGCGTGGTGGACAGGAGCGACATGAAGCGCAAGCTGATGGCTGCGGTGGCAGCAGCGAGCATGGTCGGCACTCTCGGATTCGGCGGCGTCGCCGGCGCGGTCGGCGGCGAGAAACCCGGCTGCCTGCTCCCGAACGGGAAGGTGGCGGCCAACCCGAACGCCTGTCTGAACGCCGGTGGCGGTAACGGCGGCGAGGCCGGCGATCCCGGCAACTCCGGCAACACCCCTGCTGCTGACAACGACAACCTCTGATCCCCTGAGCTGACGGCGTTCGCCGCGACCGGCTGGGCAGAGCAGCCGGTCGCGGCAGCGCGTCCTCGGCAACGCCGGAACCGCTCGTCGCCCCTCTACCCTGACCGGATGGCCGACCACGTCATCGACATCACCTACTGCGTTCCCTGAAACTACGTCGACCGCGCCGTGGGCGCGGCTCGGGACCTGCTGGCCAACTACCAGCATGTGATCAAGTCCTTGACGTTCGTCACCGGCGACAAGGGGATCTTCGACGTGGTGGTGGACGGCGAGATGCTGTACTCCAAACACGACACCGGGCGCCACGCCAACCCCGGCGAGGTGCTCGAGCTGTTCGTGCAGCGCTACGGCCAAGACGTCCGCCCCTACGGCGAGTAGCGGCGCCAGCCAGCCACTAGGGCGGCAGGGTCCAGTCCACCGGCTCGCGCCCCGCAGCCTCCAGCGCCGCGTTGGCACGGGAGAAGGGGCGGCTGCCGAAGAACCCCCGGTGGGCCGACAGCGGCGAGGGATGGGCCGACTCGATCACCGCGTGACGGCTGGTGTCAACGAATGCCTTCTTCCGGCGCGCCGACGAGCCCCACAGGATGAACACCACTCGTTCGAGCTTGGCGTCGACGGCCTCGATCACGCGATCGGTGAATGTCTCCCAACCCTTTCCCTGGTGCGACGCCGCCCGGTGGGCCCGGACGGTCAGCGAGGCGTTGAGCAGCAATACCCCCTGGCGGGCCCAGGCCTCGAGGTTGCCGTGCCCGGGGGGCTCGATGCCCAGGTCGTCGTGGAGCTCACGGTGGATGTTGGCGAGCGACGGCGGGATCGCCACCCCCCGCGGCACCGAGAAGCACAGCCCGTGGGCCTGTCCGGGCCCGTGGTAAGGGTCCTGACCGAGGATCAGCACCTTGACCTCCGCATAGGGGGTCAGGTGCAACGCCGCGAAGACCTCCTCGTGGGGCGGGAACACCTGATGACGGGCCCGCTCACCGTGCACGAACTGCTGGAGCTCTCGCCAGTACGGCTCGTCGAGCTGGTCACGCAGGATCGGGTTCCAGTCGGTCTTCACCGGCCGAAACCTACGGGGGTCGCCGAGGCGACGCCACCGGCCCGGGGCCCACGAGTGGGCTCAGCCGTCGACCGTGGCCCGCTCGGTCTCGACCTGGACGACCTGCATGGTCACGGCCACGGTCTGATCGAGCTCCGCAGCCAGGTGCTCCGCGACCTCGTCGGCGTCGGGCATGGCCGGTGACTCGGTGAGCACGATGGCCACGACCAAGCCCTCGCTGTCGCGCTCGGTGGCCACGTCGACCACCGCAGCCGACCAGGTGGACTCGGCCACGAACGACTCCACGGCGGCCTCGACCTCGTGGGAGGGGTCGCTCGCAGGCAGCACGTGACCCCGGGTGAAGTGCAGCGGGAGGACCATGATGATGACCGCGACCGCAGCCCAGCGCATGCCGCCGGCGATGGCACTGCGGCCGGTGCCCAGACGGCGGCCCGGCACCAGGCCACAGATCAGGAAGGTGATCGATGCCGCCATGACGATCCCGGCGACGTTCGCCAGGAACAGCAGCAACGCACCGGTGGCCAGCCCGATCTCGCCCAGGGCCAGGGTGATGCCCACCACCGCCAGCGGCGGCACCAGCGCCACGGCCACCGCCACTCCGGTCAGGGCATCGCTGGCGGCCCGACGGATCTGGGCGTAGGCACCGGCAGCCCCGGCGGCCAGGGCGATGCCGAGGTCGAGCAGGTTCGGGCTCGTCCTGGCCACCAGCTCGCCGGGGAGCGGGTCGGTCGAGCCGGGGAACACCAGCACCGTGGAGGCCGCCAGCGCCACCGCACCGGCGGCACCGATGGTGGAGATGACGATCTGGCGGAACGCCCGGTGGGGCCAGCCCATCACCAGCGCCGCGGCGATGCCCAGGACCGGGGTCATGAGGGGAGCCACGAGCATGGCGCCGATCACCACGGCTGTGGAGTCGGCCAGCAGCCCCATCACCGCGATGAGCACCGACATCGTCATGAGCGCTGCGAACCGTCGCGCGAAGGGGCCGAAGCGGTGATCCTCATGGAACAGCGCCAGGGTGATGCGGTGCCGGTCGCGGTCGGTCAGGGCGGCGAGATCTCGCCGGCCGAGGAAGCCGAGGATGCCTGGCGCCGGGGCCGCGGGTACGGGCCCGGGCTCGGCCGGCGGTGGCTGGTGCTGGCGGACCTGGAACATCGCGTTTCTCCCACGTGTCGAGGCCCGCCCGCGCCGAACATGACGAATGTAACGCAAACGAAACAATCATGTGGGGCAGGCATGCAGATGGCGCCACCACCTAGGCTGCCTGGACGATGGTCGTCCCTCGAACCTCTGCGCCACCCACCCAGACCAGCGCCCCGGTGGTCCCCCCTCAGCCCCTGGAACGCCTGGCCCCGGGCATGCCGGTGGTCTACGGGGGCAACCAGGTCATCCACGTGAGCGAGGAGCTGGCCGAGGCCTTCGCGGCCGGCGACCGGCTGATCGTGGTGCAGACCACGGGCGAGCTGATCCACGTGCCCGCACCCGCCTGGGACGTCGCCGCCCGCGCCGTGCGGCGGGCCGCGGAGGCCTTCGCGGCCATGGGGTCGGTCGCCGACGACGCGATCACCGCGTTCTACGACGCCTTCGCCTCGAGGCTCGGCGGGGACCGGACCTTCACACCCATCGCCGAGGCCAACGCCGCCGACGTGGAGGCGGCACGCTCCCGGGGTCGGTCGACCACCCGGCTGGTGCTGTCCGAGTCCATGCGCGCCGACATGATCGCCGGGCTGCAGACCTGGCGTGATGCCCCGTCGGGGCGGGGCCAGACCGTCGAGCTGGTGGAGCACGACCGCTGGAAGGTCGAGCTGGTGCGAGCCGGCCTCGGCCCCGTGGGCTTCGTGTTCGAAGGCAGGCCCAACGTGTTCGCTGACGCCACCGGGGTGATCCGGGGCGGAAATACCGTGGTGTTCCGGATCGGCTCCGATGCCCTGGGGACGGCTCGGGCCATCGTGGAGCACGCGCTCGATCCGGCGCTGGCCGAGTCGGGCCTGCCCCCCGGCACCGCCAGCCTGGTCGACAGCGCCGATCGGGCTGCGGGCCGTGCCATGTTCTCCGATCCCCGACTGGCGCTCGCCGTGGCCCGGGGGTCGGGGGCTGCGGTGGCCCAGCTCGGTGCGGTGGCTCGCCAAGCGGGGCTTCCGGTCAGCCTGCACGGCACCGGCGGCGCCTGGATCGTGGCCAGCCCCACCGCCGACCGGGAGGCCTTCTCGGCAGCCGTCTACCACTCCCTCGATCGCAAGGTGTGCAACACCCTGAACACCTGCTGCATCGTCGCGGGGCGAGCCTCGGAGCTGGTGCCGGCGTTCCTCGAGGCCCTCGACCGGGCCGGGGAGCGCCGGGGTGTCACCAGCCGGTTGCACGTGGTCGAGGACTGCGCCCGGCACATCCCAGCCGAGTGGTTCGACGAGGTCACCGTCGAGCGAGCCGAGGGACCGGTGCAGGAACCGCGCACCACCACGCTGGGCTGGGAGGACCTGGGCATCGAGTGGGAATGGGAGGAGTCCCCCGAGGTCACCCTGGCGGTGGTCGACTCGGTGGCCGAAGCCGTGGCCCGGTTCAACACCACGTCTCCCCTCTTCGCCGCGAGCCTCGTCGCCAGCGACGAGGCCGAGCACCAGGCGTTCTTCGACACCGTCAACGCTCCATTCGTCGGCAACGGCTTCACGCGCTGGGTGGACGGGCAGTATGCGCTCGACCGACCCGAGCTCGGGCTGTCCAACTGGCAGACGGGCCGCCTCTTCGGCCGCAGCGGGGTGCTCTCGGGCGACTCGGTGTACACCATCCGGGCCCGCGCCACCCAGCACGACCCCGACCTGGGCCGGTGAGGGGCTGAGCGAGGGGTTGACCGATGGTCGGGCTTCAGCGGGGCCGGGCCAGCAGCACCGGCCAGCGACCCGGGACCCCTCGCAGCTCGTGGACGCCGCGGGCTTCGTACTCGATCGATGAGCCGATGGTGATCGCCGGCACCGCGCCCGAGACCAGGATCTCGCCGGGCTGGGCCAGGTCGACGATCCGGGCCGCCAGGTTCACGGCCAGGCCGCCGATGTCGTCTCCGCGTTGTTCCACCTCACCGGTGTGGATCCCGGCCCGGATATGCAAGCCGACCGACCGCAGCCCCTCCATGATCTCCGAGGCCGCCGCCACCGCTGCCGTCGGCATGGGGACGATCGACAGGGCCCCGTCCCCGGTGGCGGCGATGCGGCGCCCTCCGTGCACCGCCAGCCGCTCCGCGGTGACGGCGTCGTGGCGGTCCAGCAGCTCCCGCCAGCGCCGGTCGCCCACGTCGGCCGCGAGCTCGGTGGAGCCGACGATGTCGGTGAACAGCATCGTGGCCAGGGTCCGGCTGCCCTCGGCTGCGGTCTCGGACCCGGCCACGAACCGCTCCACCGCCTTCAGCCAGGGCTCGGTCTCGCCGAGGTAGAGCACCTGGTTGGCACCATCGAGCTCGACGAGCTCGGCGCCGGGGATGTGATCGGCCAGGTAGCGACCCTGCTCGATCGTGTAGAGCCTGGCCCCCCGGCGGTGCAGCACCAACGTCGGCGCCTTCACCTGCGCCAGCCGAGCGCGCACGTCGACGTCGAACAGCGAGGAGTAGATCGCCTCGGCAGAGCCCCGCGACGCCCCGATCTGACCACCTCGGGCTGCGAACCGGTGGAAGACGTCGCCCTCGTCGAGCTCGGGGGCGATGAGGCCGGTCATACCGGACTTCTCGGATCCGTCGAGGATGTCCTCGACGAGCGCCCGCCCCTCGCCGGCCCGGATGCCCATCTGGTAGTCCTCGGCCCACGCCTGTCTGGCGAAGCCGTTGAACAGGATCAGGTGGCTCACGAGCTGCGGGTACCCCGCCGCCAGCTCGATCGCTGCCGGCGCGGCCAGGCCTTCGGCGAGGATCGCCGCTCCCGGCGACCCCAGGGCCACCAGGACCGCCGCCAGGTCGGACGCGATCTCGTGGGGGCGGCCGGGCTCCTCGGCGGTGATGGGGTCCGACGAGCCGATGCCGCGCCGGTCCGTCAGGATCAGCCTCGCGAACGACCTCAGTCGGTCGAGCACCGACGCCAGCGGCGGGTAGTCCCGGTACATCGTGAAGGGGATGAACCCGCTCCCCACGTAGACCAGGTCGACCGGCCCCTGGCCCTCCACGCCGTAGGCGATGTGGTGTCGCCCGCTGAGCACGTGGCGGATCTCGCCGTCCATGCCCGGAGTCTCCCACGTCGGAACGGCCCGGCGATCGCCACACCGCCGACGATCCCAGCCCGCGGCGCGCTGGGCCGGGTGACTCATTTTCGGGGGCCGACCAAACGATTCTGGCGCCCTCGACGTGGAGAGCCCGACGCAAAGCGGCGATCGAGCCCTGTTGGGCGCCGCCCCACCGACGAGGACCACCGTGGCCGATCCCTTCGAGAACTTCTTCAAGCAGCACTACCGTGCGGTCGAGGCCCGGGTTCGCGCTGCGGGGGCGTCGAACGACGTGGCCGCAGAGGCCACCCAGGAGGCCTTCGTGCGCGCCTACCAGCGCTGGTGGCGCCTGAGCCACTACCGCAATCCTGCGGCCTGGGTGCAGCGGGTGGCCCTGAACCACCGGGTGGATCTCGAGCGGCGCCAGCGCCGCCACACCGAGCTGATCGCCCCGCTGCCGGTGGAGCCTGCGGGCCCCGATGGCCTCGAGCCGCCGCTCGAGGCCGCAGTGCAGTCGTTGCCAGCGCGCCAGCAGACCGCCGTGCGCAGCTGCTACGCGGAGGGCCGCTCCACCGCGGAGACCGCCGAGGCGATGGGGATCACGCCGGGCGCGGTCCGCTTCCACCTCAACCGGGCTCGCAACGCCCTGCGTCCGATGTTGTCCGCCGACACCACACGGGAGACATGACGATGGGACCCGATCACGACATAGACGAGATCTACGACGCCCTCCTGCCCCGGCTCCGCTCCGCGCGGCGGCGCGCCGTTCGTCTCCGGTTCGGGGCGCTGCTGGCGGTTTCGGTGCTGGTGGCGGCCGGTGTGGCCTGGCCGGCCCATGGCCAGCCCGACGACCGCGCGCAGCTGGCCGCGACCGCCGACCTCGCCACCAGCACCTCAGCCGCCGAGCGGCACTCCGACGCGGTGTCGGCTCCGGACCCCCGGGCCCGGGACCGTGACGTCAGGATCGAGCACCTGCAGGAGGAGCGGGACCGGCCTGCTTGGCGGTGGATCGAGCTCGGTCATGTCGGTCGGCTCCAGGTTCGACTGGCGGACGGCGGGCTGGTCGCTGGCCGACTCGAGCTGCGACCAGGTTGGCGCGGCGAGGTGCGACAGCCAGGACCGGCCGACCGCATCACCGTGGTGCTGGTGCACGGCGCCGTCGAGCTGCTGGCCCACATCGGGCTCGACCGCGAGGGACACCTCGTCGTTGAGATCGAGAACCTCACCCCCGAACCCACGCCGACGGCCA
>JBFINV010000098.1:0-8055 GCA_041611015.1 Acidimicrobiales bacterium
GACGAGGACGGCACCCTCGAGCTGCGCGACATTCCCCTCCGACCCGGTCGGGTGGGCACCAGCGCCAGCTGCCCCCCGTCGTTCGAGGACGACCAGCGAGGGGTGGTGTGCGAGGTGGTGATCGCCGACGCCGACCAGCAGGCGCTGGTGTCGGGCCCGATTCGCTACGAGCTCCCCGAGCCGGTGATGCTGGCCGAGACCGGGCCCGGAATGCCGCCGGCGCTCCTCGTGCTGGTTGCGCTCGGGCTCGTCGCCGGGGGCATCCAGGTCCTCCACGGCGCCCGCCAGAGCGAGCGGTCGCGACCCCATCGTCTCCGCTGACATCCTGTGAGATGATGCGCGCATGGAACACGACTACACGGCCCTGCTCTGGGAGGAGTCCGGCGACATCGCCAACTTCTTGACCGAAGCCGAGGATGCGGACTTCGACCAGGCGAGCCTCTGTGAGGGGTGGCGGGTCCGCGACGTCATGTCGCACATGATCGTCGGGCACTCGACGCCCCTGCCCCAGATGATGGGAGCGATCGCCAAGCACCGGTTCAACGTGCCCCGGGGGTCGCGGGAGATGTCGATCGACTACGGCTCCTCCCACTCGCCCGACGAGATCCGCGCTGCCTGGTCGGGCGTGGTGGACGAGCGGATGACGCGGGGCATATCCCGCCTCATCTCCAAGAAGGAGGCGCTCGTCGACCACATGATTCATCACCAGGACATGCGCCGGCCCCTCGGCCGGCCCCGAGAGATCCCCCAACAGCGCCTCGAGGCCTCCCTCGACGCCATGCCCACCATCGGTGGCTTCTTGGGCTCGAAGAAGCGGATGAGGGGCCTGCGGTGGCAGGCGACGGACATGGACTGGAGCTGGGGTGAGGGGCCCTCCGTGGAGGGCCCGGCCGAGGCCCTCATGCTCGCCGCCAGCGGCCGGTCCTCGGCGCTCGACGACCTCAGCGGCGACGGCGTGGCGACCCTGCGGTCGCGTATCGGTTCGGGCTGATCCGGGCAGAGTCCGGCCCGCGAACGGCCAGCGGCGTTCAGGATGCTGCGAGCGGGCCACGGGCAGCCGGTCGTGCTGTTGCACGGGGTGGGGGCATCGGAGCGGATCTGGCGAGCGGCGATCGGCCACCTCGAGCCCGACCACGACGTCATCGCCTTCACCGCACCGGGCCACCGGGGCGGCCCGACGGCTCCGCCGGGGATCGGGATCCCGGGGATCGTCGACCATGCCGAGCACACGCTCGACGAGCTCGGTCTCGACCGACCTCATCTGGCGGGGAACTCGATGGGAGGGTGGGTGGCGCTGGAGCTGGCCCGCCGGGGCCGGGCGGCCAGCGTCTGTGCCCTGTCGCCCGGCGGCTGCTGGGACAGATCGGTGGGCGGCCAGCGACCGCCGCTGCGCAGGATCCGCCGCGGCATGCGCCTGGCCCGGCTGACCCGGTGGGCGTTGCCGTTCCTCGCCAGGTCCGCCGCCATGCGCCGCTTCGGGCTCCGGGACGCCGCTGAACACGGCGACCGGTACAGCCCTGGCGAGCTCGTTGAGTTCGTCGACGACATGCTGGGGTGTGGGGCCTGCCACGACCTGCTCCGGATCGACGACGAGCTGGCCCCGTTCGTTGGCGATCCCTGCCCCATCACCCTGGCCTGGTCCGAGTTCGACCGGGTACTGCCGATCGAGCGCGACGGCGAGCGGGCCCGCCGGCTGGTGCCCACGGCCACCTGGCAGGTCCTCGCCGGCACTGGTCACGTGCCGATGATCGACGACCCCGCCCTGGTGGCCGAGACCATCCGCCAGACCGTGGCCCGGGCGAACCGACCGGATCGTTGACGTCCCGCTGGACGAGGCCCTTGTACTAGAAAGGACACCGAGCGGCGGTCGAACCGGCCGCCTCGGGTCACCCGGGGGAGCGAGAACCATGGACACGTTCGACTTCGTCATCGTCGGCGCCGGGTCGGCCGGTGCGGTGCTGGCCGCGCGCTTGTCCGAGGACCCGTCGTATCGGGTGGCGCTGGTGGAGGCGGGGGGACCGCCGCCGCCGGCGGAGCTGATGCCAGCGGCGTGCCCGCTGCTCCAGCTCGATCCCGAGGTCGACTGGATGTACACCGCCGACCCGGGCCAGGCCGGCCTCGGCCTCGCCGACAGGCGCATGATGGTGCCCCGGGGCAAGATGCTCGGCGGCACCTCGGGGATGAACTACATGGCGTATGTCCGAGGCCACCCCGGCGACTTCGACGCCTGGGCCGCCGGAGGCGCCGAGGGCTGGAGCTACGACGAGGTCCTCCCGTACTTCAAGAAGAGCGAGGGCCTGGCCCCGAGTGGCGACATCGTCATCGACCCCGAGGCCCACAACACCAGCGGCCCCCTCGGGGTCTCGGTCCGCTCACCGGTGATCCGAGGCTCCCAGGAATTCGTCGACGCTGCCGCCGCGGCCGGCATCCCCGTCGGCGACTACAACGGACGGGACCGGGGCGGGCCGGCGGGTGTGGTGTCGCTGCTGCAGACGACCACCCGTGACGGGAAGCGGTCGAGCACCTACCACGCGTTCCTCGAGGGCGAGGTCGAGGAGCGACCCAACCTCGAGATCATCAGCCACGCTCAGGTGACCCGCATCCTCGTCGACGGTGAGGGCGACGACCTGAGCGCCTCCGGCGTGGAGTACGTGACGGCCGACGGCCAAACGGCAACGGTGCGCGCCGCGAAGGAAGTGGTGCTGAGCGCCGGCGCTGTCGGCTCACCACACCTGCTGTTGCTGTCGGGCATCGGCCCGGCCGGCGAGCTCGAGGCCGTGGGGGTACCCTGCCGGCTCGACGCCCCGGACGTGGGCAAGCACCTGAAGGACCACCTCCACCTGGCCCTGCTGTTCCCCGCGCCGGGGGTGGGGGTCTCCATGACCGAGATGGGGATCTCCATGGGCCCGGACGCGCTGCGAGCCCCTGCCGGGCCCCTGCCGGCCGACCCGGCCGAGGACGCCGACATGCCCGAGGAGCTCCAGGCCCTCAAGGCCGAAGCCGAGCGCCGCCTGACCGAGTGGGCCACCACGGGGAGCGGGCTGGTGTCCTCGTCGCTGTACGAGGCCTGCGCCTGGTACTCGACGGGTCTCGGCGACCACCACACCCACGACGCCCAGATCGCCTTCTTCCCCTGCGGCTACAACCCCGACATCTGGCAAGCGCTGCTTCGGGTAGACCCCGAGGTCTACTTCGACGATGCGGCCGCCCAGCTCGGGCCCGAAGCCGAGTCGATCATCGTCCTCGCCAACCCGGTGCAGCCCCACAGCGAGGGCGAGATCGTCCTGGTGAACGACGATCCCGGCGAGCACCCCGAGATCCGGATGAACTACTACTCCGACCCCCACGACATGGAGGTGATGGTCGCCATCATGCGCCGGGCCCTCGACGTGGTGGCCCACTGGCCGGGTCGGCGCGAGATCGGTCCCCTGGCGGTGCCGCCCCACCTGGCGGCCGAGCACGGCTACACCAATGGCGACGCGCCCAGCGACGCCCTGCTCGAGGACCTGGCCCGCCACTACTCCTGGACGGTCTACCACCTGACGTCCACCTGCCGGATGGGCAGCGTGGTCGATGCCCGGCTGCGGGTGAACGGGGTCCGGAACCTGCGCGTGGCCGACGCCAGCGTGATGCCCACCGTGGTGAGCGGGAACACCAACGCGGCCTGCATCATGATCGGCGAGAAGGCGGCGGAGATGATCGCCGTCGACCAGGGCGTGAGCCTGAAGGAGCTGGTGGGTCAACAGCGGTGAACGCGACGGGTTTGCGATGACCAAGGGCGTCGACGTCGGCGACGATCCGATGTTCGAGCCCCGGTACGGGGAGCTGGCCACGTTCATGCGGGCGCCGTACCGCCCCGATCTCGGCGGCGTCGACATCGCAATGTACGGGGTGCCCTACGACGGCGGGGTGACCAACCGTCCCGGAGCCCGCCACGGCCCCAGGGAGATCCGCAACCAGTCGTCGCTCATGCGAGCCATCAACCACGCCACCAGGATCAATCCGTTCGAGCTGTGCTCGGTGGCCGACGTCGGCGACGTCCGCTTCGCCCAGGTCTTCGACAACGCCGCATCCATGGCGGACATCGAGACCTTCGTCCGCGGCATCGCGGACGCGGGGGCGGCCCCGCTGGCCGCCGGGGGCGACCACTCGATCACCTACCCCGTCTTCCGGGCGCTGGCCACGCCGGAGGCGCCCCTGGGCATGGTGCACATCGATGCCCACACCGACACCTGGGGCCCGTTCCGGGGCTCGAAGTTCCACCACGGCTCCCCCTTCCGGCTGGCGTGTGACGACGGTCTGCTCGACCCCGCCCGCACCATCCAGATCGGGATCCGGGGGGCCCAGAACTGGGCCGACGGCTGGGAGTACTCGCTGGCCCAGGGCATGCGGGTGGTCTTCATCGAGGAGTTCATGGACCTCGGCGTGGAGGGGGTGGTCGCCGAGGCCCGTCGCGTGGTCGGCGACGGCCCGACCTACGTCAGCTTCGACGTCGACGGCCTCGATCCCGTCTACGCCCCCGGCACCGGCACTCCCGAGGTGGGCGGCATCACCACCCGGGAAGCGCTGTCACTGTTACGGGGTCTGCGGGGGCTACAGACCGTGGGGGGCGACGTGGTCGAGGTCGCGCCGCCGTTCGATCCCTCCGGCAACACCGCCCTGGTGGGGGCCACGCTCATGTACGAGATCCTGTGCCTGCTCGCCGAGCACCGCGCCTGCCCGGGCTGAGGGGTTGCCGGGCCCGACGGGCGATACGTTGACGCGATGCCGTCGATCCGCTCGATCCCCGACGACGTCGTCGTCGATCACGACGGGACCGCCACCATCCTCGACGTCCTTGCGGACGCTCACGTACCGATCGTGCACGAGTGCGGCGGCGAAGCCCGCTGCTCGACGTGCCGGGTCCGGGTGGTCGAGGGGATCGATGGCACCAGCGCCCGGAACCGGCGCGAGCGAGCCATGGCGCTGCGGCTGGATCTTCCAGAGGACATACGCCTGGCCTGCCAGACCGTGGCCACCGCCGACGCCACCGTGCAGCGGCTGGTCCTCGACGACGTGGACGAGGCCCTCGCCGACCAGACCCTCCGCCGGCGCGTGCGCGGGCCCGTCGGCCGGGAGGTGGATCTGGCCGTGCTGTTCACCGACGTGGCGGGGTACACGGAGCTGGCCGATGCGCTGCCCGCGTACGACATCGTCCACATCCTCAACCGCTTCTTCCGGGGCGCGTCCCGTGCGGTGGTCAGCCACGGCGGCCGGGTGGACAACTACATGGGCGATGCCCTGCTGGCGTTCTTCAGCCACGACGCCGGCGAGGAGGCAGCCTCCAGCGCCGTGTGCGCCGGCTTGGCCGTGCTGTCGGCAGCCTCGGCGGTGTCGGACTACGTCGACCAGCTCTACGGTCGATCCTTCGCGGTCCGGGTCGGGATCCACTACGGCCGGGTGGTGGTGGGGACCATCGGCGGCGAGACCTACCAGCGCGACACGGCCGTCGGGGAGGCGGTCAACGTGGCCAGCCGCCTCGAGGCCGCCAACGCCGCTCTGGGGACCGACCTGCTCGTCTCCGAGGAGGTGGCCAACCTGTGCGGTGACGCCATCGTGCTCGGCCCCCGCCATGAGCTGGAGCTACGCGGGGTGAGCGGCTGCACGAGCGCCTACGAGGTGGTCGGCATCAACACCTGAGCTCGGTTGTCCTTAGCATGGGGCGATGCGGGTCTTCTTCACCGGTGGCAGCGGCAAGGCGGGTCGGCACGCGATCCCCTACCTGGTCGAGCAGGGACACCGGGTGGTCAACGGGGACCTGGTGCCGCTCGGTCACCCCGGCGTGGCGGACCTGCGCATCGACCTGACCGACGCCGGTCAGGTCTTCAACGCCTTGTCCGCGTACGCCGGCCTGGACGAGCTCGAGCCCGGCACCGGGGTGCCCAGCTACGACGCCGTGGTCCACTTCGCGGCCATACCGGCCATCCTGGTCCGGCCCGACAACGAGACGTACCGGGTCAACGCGCTCAGCACCTACAACGTGATCGACGCCGCGGTGAAGCTCGGGATCCCCAAGGTGGTCTTCGCCAGCTCCGAGACCACCTACGGCATCTGTTTCGCGGACGGCGAGGTGAAGCCCGAGTACGTGCCCATCGACGAGGATCACCCCACGGTCCCCCACGACAGCTACGCCATGTCGAAGGTGGTCAACGAGGCCACCGCCCGGTCGTTCCAGGCCCGCTCGGGCATCGACATCTACGGGCTGCGGATCAACAACGTGATCGAGCCCCACGAGTACGAGACCGAGTTCCCGGCCTTCGTCGCCGACCCCGGGCTGCGGCGGCGCAACATCTTCGCCTACATCGACGCCCGAGACCTCGGCCACATGGTCGACTGCTGCCTGCGCACCGACGGCCTCGGCTACGAGGTGTTCAACGTGTCCAACGACGACAGTTCGGTGGGCATCACCAGCGAGGAGGTCTACGAGCGCTTCTACGCGGGGATTCCGCGAACCCGGGACATGGGCCGCTACGAGACGTTCTACGCCAACGACAAGGCCAAGCGGCTGGTGGGGTTCGCGCCCCGCCACTCCTGGCGCGACGAGCTCAGCTGACCGGCGCCGAGCGCCATCACTTGACCGCGTACACGATGTCGGCGACGGCGACGGTGTCCGCCGGGTCGATCATGGGAGCATCGTCGAAGACCGATGCCAGGAAGCGGAGCGCAAAGGTGTTCGTGAGCTCCTTGACCCGCTCGATGGGCATGTCGTCGGCCGAGCAGCCCTCGCCAGCGAAGGTGTCGACGACCTCGCGGACGGCGTCGCTCACCTCCTGACCGGCGTCGTAGGCGACCACGTAGTCGCAGACGTCGGTGAAGCTCTGGTGTTCCGCAGCGACGAGCTCGAGACGGTAGTGCGGTGCGCTCGAGGTCAGCTCCCACGCCCGCTCCACGTTCGGCTCGACCGGCGTGGTGCTGTCGTCGGTGCCCACGATCACCAGCGCGGGCACATCCACCGCCGCGAGCTGGGCGTCGCTGAGCAGCGTCGAGCCCTGGCGGGCGCCGGTGGCCGGGGCGATCGGGATGATGGCGTCGATGCGATCGTCGGGCGGGCTGGTACCGGCCTCGTTGGCATGGCCGGCGACGCTGGCGTAAGCGGTGAAACCGCCGAAGGAGTGCCCGGTGACCGCAACCCGCTCCGGGTCCACGGCTGCGGCCAGCGACCCGCCCCCAGGGTCAGCGGGGTCGGTCATGGCGTCGATCACCGCCCGGACGTCGGTGGGTCGGTTTATCGCCACCACGCTGCTGTCGTCACCCGTGTCCAGGAATCGCTCCACCGCGGTGTTTCCGGTGTGGTCGGGAGCGGCGACGACATAGCCGTGACTGGCAAGGGTCTCGGTGTAGTCGGAGTGGACGTAGCGCAGTGCGCCCGAGCCGTGCGAGTACACGACGAGCGGGAAGGGGCCGCTGGATGCCACCTGCTCGGGGCCGGCCGCCAGAGCCCGTGGTGACTCGTAGTAATCGCCGGTGACGAAGGTGTACCGGGCGGGTTCGCTCTTCAAGCCGGGGTCCACCGGGAACCAGACTTCGACGGTCAGGGGGCGGTCGGAGTCGGCTCCGACCACCAGCGTGGTCGACCCCACCCCGTAGGGCCCGTCGCCGAGCAGCTCGAGCGGAGCGGGGCGGGGCTCGGGGGTAGCTGTCGGCTCGACCGGGGGCGGCGCAGTGGCGGTGGGTACGACGATCTCGGCCGTGGCTGTGGGCGCGGCTGGAGCAGTCGAGTCCTCGCCGGACGCGCCGCACGCGGCAGCGACCAGGAGGACCACCACTGCAAGGAGCCGCATCGAGGCATGATGGCATCGGCGGAGCTCGGGCGAGAGGTCGTCGCCTGGCTCTGACCGGCCCGGAGAGGGGTGCCGCGGGATAGGGGGGATAGCGTCTCGCCCGGAGGGCTCGTGGTGCAGCTGCAATGGCACGGGGACAAGCCGGCGATCGACCTGCGACGGCTCGATCGCGATCCCGACGACGACCTGATCGACCTGCGTGCCGTTCGCCTCCACCGCCTCGGGCGCGTGCGCC
>JBFINV010000099.1:0-8052 GCA_041611015.1 Acidimicrobiales bacterium
ACGAGGAGGAGCAAGATGGCACGACGTGTGCTGCGCTTGGTCGTCGTGTCCGCGCTGGCCATTGGTCTCGCGACCCCGGCGATCGCCGCGCCCCGGGCCAAGGCGAGCATCACCGCAGACGGCGTCAACCCACACGCCGCTTTCGGCCAGGACGTCGTCTTCGAGGTCAACAGCCGGAGCGCGTACCCCTGGGTCAACGCCCGCTGCCACCAGGACGGCGAGCAGGTCTACAGCCAGTGGCACGGTCTCTTCGACAGCTACCGCTGGGAACCGGTGTTCACCCTCGGACCCACGCCGAGCTGGACCGGGGGCGACGCCGATTGTGTCGCCGAGGTCGGTCACTTCGCCCGCAACGGGCGGTTCCGGGTGGAGGCCGAGATGACGTTCGCGGTCCTCGGCTGACGAACTGGACCCCGGCGCGAGGCGTGACTCACCTCGCGCCGGTGTCGCGCTCGGGCTTCTAGGAGGTGGCTGCTTCCAGGGCCCGTTGGGTCAGGACCCGCGCCAGGTGCTGTCGGTAGGGGCCGTCACCGTTGTTGTCGGTGGGCGGTGACGTGCCGTCGGCTGCGCTCGCGGCTGCGTCGGCAGGCGAAGCGCCGCTTGCGACAGCTTGCTCGACGGCCGTGGCCCGCAACGGGGTGGCGCCCATGTTGACGAGGGCCACACCGTTGCCGCCCTCGGCCACCGCCACCCCGACGATGGCCCAGTCCTGAGCGCGGCGGTTGAACTTCTCGTAGGCCCAGCCGCCGGTGGAGACCGGGACCCGGATCTCGGTGAGCATCTCGTCGGGACCCAGCGCTGACTCGAGGAACCCGGTGAAGAAGTCGGCTGCCGCGATCTCCCGCTCGCCGCCCTTGCGCCGGGCCACCAGGGTGCCTCCCAGCGCCAGCACCGCCGCGGGCAGGTCCGACGCCGGGTCGGCGTGGGCCAGTGACCCGCCGATGGTTCCCCGATGGCGCACCGCGGGATCGCCGACCAGCGACGCGGCCCGGGCCAGCAGCGGGCAGGCCTCGTGCAGCTCCTGGGAGTGCTCGAGGTCGGTGTGCCGGGTGAGGGCGCCGATTCGTACCTGCCCGCCGTCCACGGTGATGCCCTGCAGGCCGTCGTCCAGGTTGCCGATGTCCACGATCACGCCCGGGGACGCCAGCCGTAGCTTCAGCAGCGGGATGAGGCTGTGCCCGCCCGCCATGAGCTTGGCGTCGTCGCCGTGATCGGTGAGCGCAGCCAGCGCGGCTTCGGCCGAGTCGGCCCGGACGTAGTCGAAGGCTGCGGGGATCACGACCCACCTCCTGCCTGCTCGATGGCTCGCCTGACCCGCCACGGCGTGGCCGGCATCTCGATGTCGTGGATCCCGAGGGGCGCCAGCGCGTCGCATACCGCGTTGATCACCGCGGCTGCCGAGCCGATGGTGCCGGCCTCGCCCACCCCCTTGACCCCGAGCGGATTGCTGGTGCTGGGGGTGACCGTGAAGTCGGTCTCGATGACGGGAACCTCGGCCGCCGACGGGACCAGGTAGTCCAGCAGCGACGGGTTGGTGAGCTGGCCGTTCTCGTCGTAGATGGCGTGCTCGAACAGGGCCTGGGCCGCGCCCTGGACCACCCCGCCGTGCACCTGCCCCTCCACGATCAGGGGGTTCACCTGGGTCCCGCAGTCGTCGATGGCCACGTACCGGATCAGGTCGACCCGGCCGGTGTCCTGGTCCACCTCGACCACGGCCACGTGGGTCCCGAACGGGAACGCGAAGTTGGTGGGGTCGAAGGTGACCTGCTCGGACAGGTTCGGCTCCATCCCGTCGGGGAGGTCGTGCGCGGTGAACGCGGCGAACCCCAGCTCCTGGATGTGGACCGACTTGGCAGGGGTTCCGGCCACGGAGAACGAGCCGGCCTCGAACTGCACATCGTCGGGAGAGGCCTCGAACTGGTGGGCCGCCAGGTGGCGGGCCTTGTCGATGACCTTGTCCGCGGCCATGGCGATGGCCACCCCTCCGACCGCGAGCGACCGCGACCCGTAGGTGTCCATCCCGAGCGGACTCAGCGCAGTGTCCGAGTGGAGCACCGTCACGTCGGCGGGATCGATGCCCATCTTCGTGGCGATGATCTGGGCCCAGGTGGTCTCGTGGCCCTGGCCGTGGGGCGTGGACCCGGACACCACCTCGACCTTCCCGGTCGGCAGCAGCCGCACCGTGGCGTGCTCCCAGCCGCCGGCGCCGTAGCGCAGACCTCCCAGGGCTCGGCTCGGCGCCAGCCCGCAGATCTCCACGTAGGTGCACAACCCGATCCCGAGCTGGGTGCGGTCGCCGGCGTCACGTCGCCGGGTCTGCTCGGCCCGCAGGTCGTCGTAGCCCACCATCTCGAGGGCCTTGTCGAGGCTGGGACCGTAGTGACCCGAGTCGAACACCAGACCGGAGGCGCTCTCGAGGTTCTCGAAGGCCTCGCCGTCGGCCAGGTAGTTGCGCCGGCGGATCTCGTCGGGTCCGACCCCGACCTCCAGCGCAAGCAGGTCCATGGCCCGCTCGATCGCGTAGCTGGCCTCGGGCCGTCCGGCGCCCCGGTAGGCGTCGGTGGGGGTGAGGTTCGTGAACCAGCCCTCGCAGGTGAAGCTGAAGTGCGGGGTGTCGTAGACGCCGTGGTACAGGAACGAGCCGAGAAGAGGAGTTCCTGGGGTGATGAGCATCATGTAGGCGCCCATGTCGGCGTCGATCTTCACCCGCACCGCCATGAGCTTGCCGTTCTCGTCAGCGGCCAACTCGATGTGCTGGAGCTGACCCCGGCCCTGGTGGGTGGATGCCGCGGCCTCGGTGCGGGACTCGGTCCAGCGGACCGGTCGCCCCAGCCGGTTGGCCAGACCCACCGCCAGCATCTCGTCGCCGTTGATGTTGAGCTTGGCCCCGAACCCGCCGCCCACCGACGGGGCGATCACACGGATGCTCTGCTCGGGGAGCCCGGTGGTGGCGGCGACCATGACCCGCAGGACGTGAGGCACCTGAGTGGCGCTGTACAGCGTCAGCTCACCACCATGGGGCGACGGGACGGCCAGCACGCCGCGAGGCTCCATCGCCGCCGGGATCAGTCGCTGCTGGACGAAGTGGGCCGACACCGTGTGGGCCGCGGCATCGAAGGCGGCCTGGGTGCCGTCCGGGTCGGCGTCGAGGGCCCAGGTGTAGGCCTTGTTGGTTCCCAGGTCCTGGTGGGCGTGGACCTGGTCCTCGCGTGCCTGCTCGAGCGAGGCCACCACGTCCAGGGGCTCGTAGTCCACCACCACCAGGTCGGCGGCGTCGGCTGCGGTGTAGCGGCTGTCGGCCAGGACCACGGCGACGATGTCGCCCGCGAAATGCGCCACGTCCGGCGTGACCGGCCAGTGCGGCGGGTTGAGCATGTCCTCGGTGACCGGCCACGCGCACGGCAGCGGCGCCACCCAGAGGCCCATGTCTGCCAGCTGGGCCCCGGTCAGGACCGAGTGGACGCCGGGCAGCGCGGCTGCGGCGTCGGTGTCGATCGAGTTGATCCGGGCGTGCGCCATCGTGGAGCGCACCATCCCCATCCACAGCTCGCCCGGGGCGTGGATGTCGTCGATGAAGCGGGCCTCCCCGGTGACCAGCTCGGCGTCCTCCTTGCGGGGAAGCCTGGCGCCGATGCCACCTTCGACGCTGGTGAGGGTGTCGGTCATGACCCACCTCCGCTCGCCGACTGCACCGCCTTGAGGATGTTGGTGTAGCCCGTGCAGCGGCACAGGTTGGCTTCCAGTCCCTCGCGGATCTGCTGCTCGGAGGGGTTGGGGTACTCGTCGACCAGCGAGACCGACGCCATGATCATCCCTGGAGTGCAGTAGCCGCACTGCAGCGCGTGGCAGTCGTGGAACGCCTGCTGCATCGGGTGGAGCTCACCGTTGCTGGCGAGCCCCTCGATCGTCGTGATCTCGGCACCCTCGGCCTGGACTGCGAGCATGGTGCAGGACTTCGCCGAGCGACCGTCGACCAGCACCGTGCAGGCACCGCACGAGCTCGTGTCGCAGCCGATGTTGGTGCCGGTCAGACCGAGCGAGTCGCGTAGGAAGTGGACGAGCAGCATGCGTGGCTCGACGTCGGCCGTGCGTGCTTGCCCGTTCACCGTGGCTGACACTTGCAAGTTGGTCACCCCCTGGGAACTGGGCGGAGATCATCGATCGGATCGCCGCTCTCTGAGCCTTCCACAGCGGGGCCGACCGTGCCACCGGCTCCGGGACCCGCCGATGGGCCTCGACCCCCTGGTCCTGGCAGAATCGGCGACGTGCCCACCTTCCACCTCAGCGGCGAGCTCGAGGCCCTCCGCGAGCGGGCCCGCAGGGTGGCCGAAGAGGGCGTGGCCACCTTCGGCCGGTTCAACGACTCGTGGATCAACGGCTTCTCCAAGGCCTTCGCCAAGGTCATGGCCGCTGAGGGCTGGATCGGCATGGGCTGGCCCGTCGAGCACGGCGGCCGGGCCCGGCCCCCGATCGAGCGTCTGATCGTCGCCGAGGAGATGATCGCCGCAGGCGCTCCCATCGCCGCCATGTGGTTCGCCGACCGCCAGATGGGCCCAGCCCTCATCGCCTACGGCTCCCCGGAGCAGCAGGCCCGGTTCCTGCCCCCGATGCTGAGCGGCGAGACCACGTGGTGCATCGGCATGAGCGAGCCCGACGCGGGTTCGGACCTGGCGGCGCTCAAGACCTCGGCAGTGCGTGACGGCGACCAGTGGGTCATCAACGGCCAGAAGATCTGGACCAGCTTCGGCGACGTGGCCGACTACTGCTACCTGATCGTGCGCACCAGCAGCGACGGGCCGCCCCATCAGGGCATCAGCGAGATCGTGGTGCCGATGCATGCGGTTGGCATCGAGGTCCGCCCCATCACCGACATGACCGGCAACCGCCACTTCTGCGAGGTCTACTATACCGACGTGCGGGTCCCGACCGAGAACCTCGTCGGGGTGGAGGGAGACGCCTTCAGGCAGACCATGGTGCAGCTGGCCCACGAGCGGGGCGGCATCGACCGTCTGCTCTCCAACCGGGCTCTCTACGAGCGGGCCGTGGCCTCGGCCGACACCGACGATCCGATCGTCCGCCAGGAGATCGCCCGCCTCGAGACCGGCTACCGGCTGGGCCGGTTGCTGGTGTACCGAGAGGTCCTCGGCCAGGCCCGGGCCGGGTTCAGCGCCGCCACCAAGGCGTACTGCACCGAGCACGAGGTTCGGGTGGCGGACTTCGCAGCCCGGGTGCTCGGCGCCGACGCCCTCCTCGACTCGGAGTGGGCCCGGGGCATCCTCTATGCGCCCGGCTACACGATCATGGGGGGAACGTCGAACATCATGCGCAACATCTTGGGTGAGCGGGTGCTGGGCCTCCCGCGCGAGCCCCGCAGCTAGCGCGGCGTCAATCGGCGACCAGGGGAACGAACCGGACCAGGCAGATGGGGGTCCGCTCGAGCTCCGAGCCCCGCCGGGTGATCCGAACCAGCTCCTGGCCCCCGAACCGGCCACCCAAGGGAATGACCAGCCTGCCTCCGTCGACCAACTGCTCGGTGAGCGCCGGCGGAACGTCTTTGGTCGCGGCCGCGACCACGATGCCGTCGAACGGGGCCTCCTCCGGCCAGCCCAGGGTGCCGTCGCCGCAGCGGACCTCGACGTCGTAGCCCAGGCGCTGCAGCCGCTCACGAGCCGCGTCGGCGAGGGACCGGTGACGCTCGATGCTGAACACCCGCCCCGCCAGCAGCGACAGCACCGCGGCGCTGTAGCCCGAGCCGGTCCCCACGTCGAGCACCCGCGACGATCGGTCCAGCTGCAGGGCCTCGCACATCAGGGCCACGATGTAGGGCTGGGAGATCGTCTGGCGCTCGCCGATGGGCAGGGCGCTGTCGGCGTGGGCCCGACGCTCGGTTCCCTCGGCGACGAACTCGTGACGGGGCACGGTGGCCATGGCGTGGAGCACCGCGGGGTCGCGCACTCCCCGCTGGCGGATCTGGCGCTCGACCATCTCGGCTCGCGCGGCCGCGTGGTCGTCGTCTGCGGGCGTGGCCATCCCCCCATCCTTCCAGCTCCGGCCCCCTCCTGGTGGGTGTGCGATCATGCCCGCATGCCCGAGTTCTCCGAGATCGTGCTCCAGCGACCCGATGGCACGGACCAGCCGCTGGCCGCCTACGCCGGGAGGCCGACCCTCGTCCAGACGCTGCGCTACTTCGGTTGACTGCCCTGTCTCGACTTCCTCTCGCAGTTGCGGGAGGCCGAACCCATCATCGCGGAGATCCCGGCCAACGTGATCGGCGTCGCTGCTCGCGAGGCGTCACAGGCCCAGAAGCTGATGGACGCCGGCATGCCGTACCCGCTGCTGCTCGATCCCGACAACCAGGTTCGCCAGGCCATCGGGTCCGCTGACCGGATGTCGGCCTTGCGGGTGCTGCATCCGAGGGGGGCCCTGGCCTACCTGCGTTCGATGGGCTCGCGCCGCTTCTTCCACATCACCGCCTCGGAGGCCACCCAGCGCCCGGGCCTGGTGGTGCTCGACGCCCAGCTCAACCCCACCTGGACCCACGTCGGCAAATCGGTGGGCGACTACCCGGCGCTCGACGTGGCCCTCACCGAGCTCCGCCGGGCGCTGTAGCTGCCGGCGGCTGTGGGGTCACATGACCTCGGCGCCGTACATCTGGCCCAGGTCCTCGGCCAGCAGCTCGAGGCGCTCGCCGTCGGGGCCGCTGAAGTAGATCGACGTGTCGTGCTCGAACACGATCTCCACACCCGCGGCCTCGAGCTTGGTGCGCAGGTGGGCCTGCTTCTCCGGGGTCACCGAGATCGCGAGGTGGTGCATGCTCCCCAGCACCTCGGTGTACGGGCCCAAGTCGAGCCCCGGGAAGTCGAAGAACGCCAGCGCGTTCCCGTTGCCGATGTCGAAGAAGAAGTGGGTCGACCCCTCGTAGTCGCGGTTCTCGAAGAGCTCGGTCAGGGGGAACTCGAGGACCCCCTGGTAGAACTCGATGGTCCGCTCGACATCGGAAGACAGCAGGGCCAGGTGGTGGACCCCGGCGGCTGAGGACGGCGGCCGTTCCGGTTTGGGGCGAAGGTACCGCTGGCGCAGCTCCGCCCACTCCTGATGGCGATCGATGCCGGGCCGGGCCTTCATCGCGCACCTCCGCGGGACGAGCACGTCGAATGGGGTCGCCGCCGACGCTAGCCCGGCGCCGCCGGGAATGCCCGGGCCCACCACCGAGTTCTCCGAGCCGTGAGCGATTCTGCAGTGCGCATCGAGCAGAGCCCGAAGTGGGTCCGAGGCATCCTGGGTGGGCGGACCGTCGTCGACAGCCGGTCCGTCAAGCTCGTCTGGACCCATCCCTATTACCCGGCGTGGTATGTCCCCAAGGGAGACGTGGTCGATCCGAGCCTGCCGACCATGACCATCGACGAGCTGGCCGATCATGTCAGTGTGGACTGGGCCGCCGTCGACCACTGGTTCGAAGAGGACGTCGAGGTCTTCGTCCATCCCCGGGACCCGTACAAACGCATCGATGCCCTGCCCTCGTCTCGCCACCTGAGGGTGACCATCGATGGCGCCGTCGTCGCCGATTCCGACCGGCCCACCATCGTCTACGAGACCATGCTGCGGCCGCGCTACTACCTCCCGGTCACCGATGTCCGCCTCGACCTGTTGGTGCCCTCCGAGACCACCAGCGGCTGCCCGTACAAGGGGTTCGCCCAGTATTGGAGCGCAGTGATCGACGAGGTCGAGCACCCCGACGTGGCCTGGAGCTACCGGACTCCCCTGCCCGAGTCCGAGCGCATCGCCGGGCTCATCTGCTTCTACGACGAGCGGGTCGAGGTGGAGGTCGACGGCGAACGGACCGAGCCGCGGGGTACCGGCTGACCTGGTGGCGCGCTGGTCGATCCGGGAACGAGCACGGGTTCGAGCGTGGAGTAGCGCGGCCGGCCGTCGGCGTTGGCCAGCAGCCACGCCGCAGTCCGGGCGATGTCCCTGGCGCGCATGTCGACCACCGTCAGATGCGGCGGTGTGGCGGAGTCGGTGCTCGACAGGGACACGATCGAGACGTCAGCT
>JBFINV010000100.1:0-7984 GCA_041611015.1 Acidimicrobiales bacterium
AAGCCCTCGGCCTCGACCGCGGCCACCAGCGCCTCCTCGTCGAGGGAGCTCTCGGCGCGGCGGAGCCGGGCCAGGGTGGGCTGGGGCGGGATGCAGACCGCCTCCTCCACCTCCTCGGCGGTGATGCGCCGGGCCAGGTGGGCGGCCCCGGCCTCGACCCAGCGGCTGCTCACGGCCACTTCGACGTCGAGGTCGGCGCCCGCCACCTCCGGCGGGGCGTCGGCCAGTTCGACGATCCGCGTCCAGACCGGGATCCGGTGTCCCCACCACAGCTGGCGGGAGATGCACCAGTCCCGCAGGTTCTCGTGCCAGGCCTGGAAGGTGCGGGCATAGCGAGCCGGGAAGAAGGTGAGCTCGCCGTCGCCGGGATGCACGCGGTCATCGCCCGGTGCGGGGCCAGCGCGTTGATCCGGGCGCTGGGCTCGCAGAGCCGCGCCCCGTAGCCGGTCGTCGGTCACCGCCACGTACCACTGGTCCGACAGCCACGGCTCGATGGGAACGTGGCTGCGGTAGGAGTGCCCCACCGAGTGGGTGTAGTCCCGCACCTGCTCGAGCAGGCCGGCAGCCTCGAACCAGTCGACCACGGCCTGGCGCGCGTCCTCGCGACTCAGGCCCACCAGGGGCCGGGCCTCGTCGGACACGTCCTCCCAGCCGTGGGCGTCGGAGACCCGGGCGTCGGGACCGAACACGTTGACCACCGGCAGGTCGTGGCGCAGGCCGATGGCCCAGTCGTTGGGGTCGTGGGCCGGGGTGACCTTCAAGAAGCCCGACGCGAATGCAGCCTTCGGGTCCGAGGACTCGGGGTCGGCCATGACCACGTGGTCGTCGGCGATTATCGGGATGATCCTGTCGACGATGGGCAGGCGAACCTCCTTGCCCACCAGCGGCTCTGCTCGGGGATCGTCGGGGTTCACCGCGACCGCGGTGTCGCCGAGCATGGTCTCTGGCCGGGTGGTGGCCACGGTCACGTGACCCGACCCGTCGGCCAGCGGGTACCGCAGGTACCACATGTGGCCGGCGACCTCCTCCATCTCCACCTCGTCGTCGGCCAACGCGGTGAGGCTCACCGGGTCCCAGTTGACGAGCCGCTTGCCCCGGTAGATCAACCCGTCACGGAACAGGACGAAGAAGGCGTGGCGCACCGCGGTGGCGCACATCTCGTCCATCGTGAACCGGACCCGGTCCCAGTCACAGGAGGCTCCCATGGCCTTGAGCTGGTCGATGATGACGGCCTCGTAGTCGTCCTTCCACTCCTGGGTCTTCTCCACGAAGGCCTCGCGCCCCATCTCCTGGCGGGTGACGCCCTGGGCCAGTAGGCGCTTCTCCACCACGGTCTGGGTGGCGATCCCGGCGTGGTCGGTGCCGGGCATCCACAGCGTGGAGCGCCCCCGCATCCGGTGGTAGCGGACGAGCACGTCCTGGAGCGTGTTGTTGAGGGCATGGCCCAGGTGGAGCGGCGCGGTCACGTTGGGCGGGGGCATGACGATCGAGTACGGCTCGGCAGCGTCCCCCGGGACCGCGTGGAACAGCCCGCTGCGGTCCCAGAGCTCCTGGGCCTCGGGCTCGTGGACGTGGGGCTCGTAGGCCGGCGGCAGGCCGGTGAGCGACGCGGGCTCGGAGCTCATCGGCACCTCGGGCTCATCGTTGGCCGTCGCCCGGCGCACCGGCGCGCTTCTGGATCCGGGCCCACTCGTCGCGCAGGCCGACGGTGCGATGGAAGAGCAGGTCCGGGCCTGGATCCCGGGCGAAGTAGCCGAGCCGCTCGAACTGCACCACCTCGCCGGGTCCCACCTCCGCCAGGGCGGGTTCGACCATGGCGTCACGCACGATCCTGGAATCGGCGTCCAGGAACGACAGCGGGTCCACGCCGTCGTGGGCCTCTGGTGTGGGGTCGGTGAACAGCCGCTCGTAGAGCACCACCTGGGCCGGCACCGCGTGCTCGGCAGACACCCAGTGCATGGTGGACTTGACCTTGCGAGAAGCCTCGGGGTCGGGATCGTAAGTGGCGTGGACCTCCACCACCCGGCCCGAGGCATCCTTGATCACGGCGGTCGCGGTCACCAGGTAGGCCGAGCGCAGCCGGACCTCGCGGCCGACGGTCAGCCGGTAGTACTTCGGGGGCGGGTCCTCCCGGAAGTCGTCCTGTTCGATCCAGAGCTGCCCGGTGAAGGGGACCTTGCGGTGCCCGGCCCCGGGGTCCTCGGGGTTCTCCTGGGCGTCGACCCACTCCACGTGGCCCTCGGGCCAGTCGGTGAGGACCAGCTTGAGGGGCTCGAGGACCGCCATCCGCCGGGGAGCCACCCGGTTGAGGTGGGTGCGCACGAAGCTCTCCAGCAGCTCGATCTCCACGATCCCGTCGGCGGTGCCCACGCCCAGGTGCTCCACGAACTCGACGATGGCCTCGGGTGGGTAGCCCCGGCGGCGCAACCCCCGCAGGGTGGGCAGCCGGGGGTCGTCCCAGCCGTCGACCACGCCCTGCTCCACGAGGGGTAGCAGCCGGCGCTTGGACATCACGGTGTGGGTCAGGCTCAGCCGGGGGAACTCCAGCTGCTGGGGGCGCTCGCCCGGCAGGTCGAGGTGTTCGAGCAGCCAGTCGTAGAGCGGCCGGTGCACCTTGAACTCGCGGCTGCAGAGCGAGTGGGTGACCCCCTCGATGGCGTCGCTCTGCCCGTGGGCCCAGTCGTAGGTGGGGTAGATGTGCCAGCGGTCGCCGGTGCGGTGGTGGGCGGTGTTGCGGATCCGGTACAGCACCGGGTCCCGCAGCAACATGTTGGGCGAGCCCATGTCGATCTTGGCGCGCAGCACCCGCTCGCCCTCGGCGAACTCGCCGTCGCGCATCCGCCGGAACAGGTCCAGGTTCTCCGCTGCGGGGCGGTCCCGGTACGGGCTCTCCTGCCCCGGCTCGCCGAAGGCGCCCCGCTGAGCCGAGATGGTCTCGGCGTCCTGGTCGTCCACGTAGGCCAGCCCGGCCTCGATCAGCTGCTCGGCCCAGCGGTAGAGCTGGTCGAAGTAGTCCGAGGCGAACACCGTGGTGCCCTCGGGCTCGAACCCCAGCCAGGTCACGTCCTGTTCGATGGCGGCCACGTAGTCGCTGCCCTCGGTCTCGGGGTTGGTGTCGTCCATCCGCAGCCTGGTGACGCCGCCGTGCTCGGCCGCGATCCCGAAGTTGAGGGCGATGGCCTTGGCGTGGCCGATGTGGAGGTAGCCATTGGGCTCGGGCGGGAAGCGGGTCTGCACCCGACCGCCGTACTTGCCCGCGGCCACGTCGTCTCGCACCCGGGCCCGGATGTAGTCGGCCGCAGCGATCCCGCCGGGACCGGCGTCGGGGCTGTCGGGGGGCGGGGCGGGCTCGGGCATGGTCAGCTGCCACGCTACCGGGACGCCCCGGGACCACGCCGCCGTTTCGGCTACCACCACTACCATGACCCGGTGCCGTACGGTCCCCTCCAGGCCGATCTCGACCTCCCCGCGCTCGAGCGTCGCGGCCTCGAACGCTGGGACGCCAGCGCGCTCCCTGCTGCGGTGCGCGACCTGCGCAAGGGCGCCGAGCCCTGGATCTTCTACGAGGGCCCGCCCACGGCCAACGGCCGGCCCGGCATCCACCACGTCTGGGCCCGGGTGTTCAAGGACCTGTATCCCCGCTTCCAGACCATGCGGGGCCACGACGTGCCCCGCAAGGGGGGCTGGGACTGCCACGGCCTGCCGGTCGAGATCGAGGTGGAGAAGGAGCTGGGGCTGACCACCAAGCAGCAGGTGGAGGAGTTCGGGATCGCCGAGTTCAACCAGCGCTGCCGGGAGTCGGTCACCCGCTACGTGGACGACTGGGTGTCCCTCACCAGCCGGTCGGGGGTCTGGATCGACACCAGCGACGCCTACTGGACGATGGACAATGCGTACGTCGAGTCCGTCTGGTGGCTGATCGCCCAGATGTGGGACGCGGGTCTGCTCTACGAGGCCGACCGGGTGGTGCCCCACTGCCCGCGTTGTGAGACCGCGCTGTCGTCGCACGAGCTGGGCCAGCCCGGCTCCTATCGCGACATCACCGACGCCTCTGCCTTCGTCCGATTTCCGCTGGTGGATCGGGACCAGGACCTGCTGGTCTGGACCACGACCCCCTGGACGCTGGTGTCCAACACCGCGGCTGCGGTCGGGCCCGACATCGAGTACGTGCCCCTCGATCCCGGCGACGGGACCCGCCCGTTCCTGGTGTCGAAGGTGGTGGCCGACGCCCGCTGGCCCGACCTCCCCCAGGGCCAGGTGGTGCTCGGTTCCGAGCTGGCCGGGTTGCGCTACCGGCGCCCGTTCGAGTGGCTCGCGATGGAAGACGGCGGTGAGCGGGTGGTGGCCGGCGACTTCGTCGGCACCGAGGAGGGCACCGGCATCGTGCACCTGGCCCCGGCTTTCGGTGAGGACGACGCCAAGGCCGCGCTCTCCGAGGGCCTGCCCACGCTCAACCCGGTGGCGGCGAGCGGTCGCTTCGTCGACGAGCGGATTCCCTTCGCCGGCCAGACCGTGCACGAGAGCGACGAGACCGTGCTGGGGCTGCTCGACGAAGCGAAGCGGCTGGTGCTGACCGAGCCCTACGAGCACAGCTACCCGCACTGCTGGCGCTGCAGCACCAAGCTGATCTACTGGGCCCGCAGCTCGTGGTTCGTGCGCACCTCGGCCCGCTCCGAGGAGCTGCTCGCCGCCAACGAGACCATCAACTGGCACCCCGAGACCATCAAGCACGGCCGGTTCGGCAAGTGGCTCGAGGGCAACGTGGACTGGGCGCTGTCGCGCGACCGGTTCTGGGGCACCCCGCTCCCGGTGTGGCGCTGCGCCGCGGGCCACGCCACCTGCATCGGCTCGGTCGAGGAGCTGGGCCGGCTGGCGGGCCGGGACCTGGGTGACCAGGACCTCCACCGGCCCTTCATCGACGAGGTCGAGATCGCCTGCCCGGAGTGCGGCGAGGGAGCCCGCCGGGTGACGCCCGTGATCGACGCCTGGTTCGACTCGGGCTCGATGCCCTCGGCCCAGCACCACTTCCCCTTCGGGGACAAGGCCGTCTTCGACGCGAACTTCCCGGCTGACTTCATCTGCGAGGCCATCGACCAGACCCGGGGCTGGTTCTACAGCCTGCTGGCGGTCAACACCCTGGTGTTCGGCCAGTCGCCGTACCGCAACGTGGTCTGCCTCAACCTGATCGTCGACGCCGACGGCCAGAAGATGTCGAAGTCCCGGGGCAACGTCATGGACCCCTGGGAGGTGCTGGAGCGCCACGGTGCCGACGCGGTGCGCTGGTACTTCTTCTCCTCGTCGTCGCCCTGGAACGTGCGCCGGGTGAGCGACGAGGCCATCGCCACGTCGGCGCGGCGAACACTCAACACCCTCTGGAACGTGCTGTCGTTCTTCGCCACCTACGCCGACATCGAGGGCTGGACGCCCGCCGGCGCCCCGCCCGCGCCGACCCACCTGCTGGACCGCTGGCTGCTCTCGGAGGTGGACGACGCGGTTCAGGTGGTCACCGAACGGCTGTCGGACTTCGACGCCTTCGGCGCAGCCAGCCGGCTGGCCGGCCTGGTCGACGACCTGTCCAACTGGTACGTCCGGCGCTCGCGGGCCCGCTTCTGGGCCGGCGACGACCCCGAGGCCTTCGCCAGCCTCCACCACGCGCTGGAGGTGGTGTCCAGGCTGCTGGCCCCGTTCTGCCCCTTCCTTGCCGACGAGATCTTCCGCACCGTCACCGGTCGGGAGTCGGTGCACCTGGCCGACTGGCCCGAACCCGGCGGCCACGCCGACCCGGAGCTGGCCGCCCAGGTGGACGGGCTCCGCCGGGTGGTGGCCCTCGGCCGCTCCGCTCGCGCCGAGGGCGGGGTCAAGGTGCGGCTGCCCCTGCGCCGGGCCCTCCTGGTGCACCCCGGGGTCTCGATGAGCGCCGAGGTGGAGGGGGAGATCCGCGACGAGCTCAACGTCAAGGCGGTGGAGTCGGTCGAGGGCCTGGACGACCTGATCACCTGGCAGCTGGTCCCCAACTTCAAGGCCCTCGGGCCCCGGTTGGGGAACCAGGTCCAGGAGGTCAAGGCGCTGCTCGCCGAGGCCGACGGCAACGCGCTCCACGCGGCGCTCGCCCGCGACGGTCGGCTCGTCGTCGGCGACTTCGAGCTGGGCCCCGACGACGTCGAGGTCCGCGCCACCGGCCACGACTCCTTCGCGCTGGCCGAGGACGGGGCCTGGGCCGTGGCCCTGGACCTGGAGGTCGACGCCGAGCTGGAGCGGGAGGGCCTGGCCCGCAGCCTCAGCCGCAGCCTCAACGAGCTGCGCAAGGAGGCCGGGCTCGAGATCTCCGACCGCATCGAGCTCACCATCGGTGGCGACGACGAGATCGAGGCCGCCCTCGACGCCCACGGCGACCAGATCGCGGCGGACGTTCTCGCAGTGAGTGTGGCGCGGTCGCCGGGGGAGCACACCCTCGACGTCGACGGCCACCAGGCCCAGGTGTCGTTGTCGAAGGTCAGCCGCTAGCGCTCGGGACCTCGTCCCGCCAACCGCATACCGACCATCTGGTGGCTGACCGGCGCAGCCGGCGGGTGGTGGCGCGCGGCGCGGACGTCGCGGGCCAGCCTTTCGAGGATCGAGCGCCGGAAGTAGGCCCGCCCGCCGACCAGGGCCACCGCCCGGTCGACCACCTCCACCGCGGCGGTCGTCGCCTCCTCCTTCAGCACGATCGCCTGGGTCATGGCATCGATGATGTCGCTTTCGCCCAGCACCCGGCCCAGCCCGCATTCGAGCACGGCTGCACTGCGGAAGTGGGCGGCCTCCAGCTCGCCGACCATGACGTCGGTGAGGGCCGCATCCCGGAACCCGCCGTTGCTCGCGCTGGTTGCGGCGTCGAGCGCGACGTCGCGTGCCCGGTCTGCAATCCCCACGTACACCCCGCTCACGCCCGACAGGAACCAGCGGATGACGCGGGCGAAGGCCGGATCCCAGGCCGGGCCCGACGCAGGCAGCCGCACTCCGACCGCGCTCTCCGGCACGACAACCCCGTCCAGGACCAGGTCGTGGCTGGCCGTGCCCCGCATCCCCAACGTGTCCCAGGTGTGGTCGAACGAGACTCCCGGCGAGGACGTCGGGACCGCGATCACGCAGATCTCACCGGTCTCGGAGTCCCGGGCGTTCACCCGGACCACGTCGATGAGCTCGCCCTGGGAGCAGAAGTACTTCCGCCCGGACACCAGGTAGTCCGCGCCCAGGCGGACGGCGGTGGTCGGCGTGTCCCAGGCACCGGCGACGATGGCCTCGGCACCGGTCGAGCCCAGCACGATCCCGTCCTCGGCGACCCGACGCAGCGGCGCCTCGTTGGCACCGGAGGCCCGCCAGCCCTCGGCGGCCGCGCCCACCTGGAACAGGTGCATGTTCACCATCAACGCAGTGCTGGCGCACGCCGAGGCCAGGACCCGCTGGGCGCCGACCATCTCTGGTAGCTCGGCGCCCAACCCTCCCAGCTCCCGGGGGACAGGGCCCCGCAGGTAGCCGGCCTCCTGTAGCAACATGTAGTTCTCGGTCGGGTGGCCCCCGAGGCGGTCCAGGTCACCGGCCCGGGAATCCAGCTCCGTCCACACCTTCTCTGCGGCATCGATCATCTCGGCCATGGGTCCTCCTAGGTGTCTCCGACTGTAAGGACGACGCAACCGTCCCGCGAGTACACGTTCTGGACCCAGGCGGTACTGTTTCTGGACCGGCACACCGCCGCTACTCACAGGGGGACCGCCGTTGAAGGGCTACGGCCAGTACTGCCCCATCGCCAAGGCCGCCGAGGTCCTGGGCGAACGCTGGTCGCTGCTGGTGGTGCGGGAGCTGCTCATCGGCTCGCACACCTTCAACGACCTCGCTCGGGGGCTGCCGACCATGTCCCGGACCATGCTGTCCAAGCGGCTCCGAGAGCTCGACGCTGCGGGGATCGTCGAAAGGCTCGACGGCGAGTACCACCTGACCCCCGCGGGCC
>JBFINV010000101.1:0-7716 GCA_041611015.1 Acidimicrobiales bacterium
ATCGGGGAGCTCGCGGTGAAGCAGGGGCTGCGCCGGCTCGACGGGGTGCTGGCCCAGGTGGCAGGGCCCGGACCCACCGAATCGGCGCCCGAGACCGAGCGTGTCGACTCCGATGGGGGAGGGGATCCCCACGGGGGTGATGGCTCGGAGGCCGCGGCCCCCGAGATGAGCGCCGAGCACCTGGCGATCCCGGACTACGACCTGCTGGCGGCGTCGCAGGTGGTCAAGCGGCTCGAGGGGCTGGACCCGCCCGAGCTCGAGGCGGTCCGGGCCTACGAGGCAGCCACGCGGGACCGGCGGACGATCCTGCACAAGATCGCTCGCCTGCAGGGCTGAGCGCTCGTGCACGAGGCGACCCGAGCGGCCACCGGCGACGATGTCGCCGCCGTGGCCAGTCTGGCCCGCGAGGGTCGAGCAGCCGTCGAGGCGGCGCGCGGCGGTGAGCTCTGGCTGGCCCGCCAGGCGCCACCAGAACCGCTGGAGGCCACCTTTGCCGACGCCATCGAGTGCCCCACCTCGCTGCTGCAACTCGGCTGCATCGACCAGGTGCCCCTCGGATTCCTGCTGGTGGAGATCGACGAGCAGGACGGACAGCGCCTGGCGGTGGCCCGCGAGATGTACGTGACCCCCGATGCCCGCGGGGTGGGCCTGGCGGAGCTGATGATGGACGCCGCCATCGAGTGGGCCCGATCCGAAGACTGCATGGGGATCGACAGCTACGCGCTGCCCGGCGACCGGGCCACCAAGAACTTCTTCGAGTCCTTCGGGCTCGTGGCCCGGGGCATCGTGGTCCACCGCCGCCTCGACCAGTGACGTCGCTGGAGCCGGGCGGGTCGCGGGGACCCGAGCTGTGCGTCGGCGCCGTCGCGGTTCGCGACGCTCACCTGCTCCTCGTGCAGCGGGCCACCGAGCCCGGCGCCGGCCTGTGGTCGCTCCCGGGCGGGCGCGTCGAGCGGGGCGAGTCCATGCACGAAGCCCTGGTACGGGAGGTGCGCGAGGAGGCCGGGATCGACGTGGTCTGCGAGGGGCTCGTGGGTTGGGTCGAGCGGGTGTCGGATGCCCACCACTTCGTCATCTTCGACTTCGCGGTGACCCCGATCGGGGGCGCGGCGCCGGTGGCCGGCAGCGACGCGACTGCGGCGCGCTGGGTGCCGCTGTGGGAGGTCTCCGACCTCCCGTTGGTGGACGGGCTGCTCGACTTCCTGGCCGACGAGGGGGTGCTGGAGCTGTCCTGAGCCGGGCCGCCGCTCAAACGGTCGGGGCTGCTTCGTCGTCGGCGGCCGGCGCGTCCACCGCGTCGCCAGCCGGCGCAGCCTCGGGCTCAGCCGGCGCGTCCACCGCGTCGCCAGCCGGCGTAGCCTCGGGCTCAGCCGACGCGTCGCCCGCGCCACCAGCCGGCGCAGCCTCGGGCTCAGCCGGCTCGCTGGGCGCGTCCCTCACCTGCTCGGCAGCCTCGGGCTCAGCCGGCTCGCTGGGCGCGTCCCTCACCCGCTCGGCGGGCTCAGCCTCAGCCGGCTCGGTAGGCGCGTCCGTCGCGGCCTCAGCCTCGGCGGGTGTTTCCCTCGCGGGCTCAGCCTCAGCCGGCTCGGCAGGCGCGTCCGGCGCGGCCTCAGCCTCGGATGCGGCCTCGGGCGCCTCCGTCACCTGTTCCGCGGGCCCAGCCTCAGCCGGCTCGGCAGGCGCGACCGGCGCGGCCTCAGCCTCGGATGCGGCCTCGGGCGCCTCCCTCACCCGCTCCGCTGCCTCAACCTCAGCCGGCTCGGCAGGCGCGTCCGTCGCGGCCTCAGCCTCGGATGCGGCCTCGGGCGCCTCCCTCACCTGTTCTGCGGGCCCAGCCTGCTCTGCGCGAGCCTTCGCAGTGGCGTCCCGGCGGGGGGCATCGGCGTCGCCGACGCGACCGTCTCGGGGCGGCGCCGGGGGCCTCGCCTTCTTGCCCTGCTGGCGCCGCCCCTTCTGACCCCTCGGGCCATCGGTGGGCCTGCGGCGGCGTCGGGACGGCTTCTGGGGCTCGATCCCGAAGAGCGCCGCGATCTCCGGAACCCGGGTGGACAGCCGCTTGACCGTCTCCATCAGCTCGTCGCTCGGCCGGGCCGGGATCCCGCTCGGCACCACCGACTGACGGACGGGGGAGTAGGCCACCGCGTCGAGCACCGTGCCCCAGCGCTGCGGTCCGGTCTCCTCGGAGAGTGCGGCGTTCGCGGCCTCGACCAGACGGGCGCCGAGCTCGGGGGGCAGGGGAGCACCGGCCTTGGGCGGTCGGGAGCTCATGCGCAGCGCCCGCACCGTGCGGTCGTCGTCGAGCGCCTCCCCGATCTCGTTCAGCCACGCGGCCTGGTCCTGATCCACCCGGGCCGCCACCGCCTCGCGCAGCTGTTCGGCCAGGGCCCGGGTGGTGTCCGATCGGGCCGCGGACTCGGCTGCCACCACGACGGAGCGCAAGTCGCGCAGGTCGAGCTCGGCGATCCCCGAGAGAGCGGCGTCGGCACGATCGTGCCACTCCGCCTCCTTGAGGGGAGGCAGGAGATCCTCGGCGAGCTGCAAGAGCGGAGCGGGATCGATCTCGGGGCGACCCTCGGCCCGGTTCCGCTCGTTCTGCTCCTCGACGGCCTTCCGCACCGCCGGGATGCCCCCTCGCAGCACCTGCTCGGCGATCGGTCGCCGCTCCTCGGGCAGCGCCGCTAGCACCTCGGTGCGGTGCGCGCGCCCGGCCCGTAGTCGCTTGGGCTTGGGCTTGGCCGGCGGGGGAGGGCGCTCCGGACGCTGCTGGCGGGGCGGGCGCCTGGACTCACCGCGCCCCCGGCCCCGGTCGCCCCGATCCCGCTCTCCCCGGGGACCACGGTCTCGCCGGTCCCCACGACGACCGCCGTCTCGAGGGCCACGGTCGTCACGGTCGCGGCGACCCCGCTTGGAGGCCAACGACGTGGTGACCCCACCAGCCGGCTCCTGACCGGACCCCAAGAGCTCGAGCCGGTCCGGCTCCCGTCGCTCGGCTTTGGGAGGCAGCACGGCCACGATCTCGATGCCCTCGATCAGGAACTCGGCCTCCACCCGCAGCTCGTCGCCCACCGAGGACCCATCGGGGACCAGCGCGGCCTCGAGGACCCCCTTGGGCTCACGGGCACCCGCCGCCCGCCAGGTCCACGTCTCCTCGTCACGCCTGCTGGTGAGCTCGATGTCGATCCGGCGGGACATAGATGGCACACCGTACCGCTTGCCGCAGCCGACCCCTAGTCGCAGATCGCACGCGGTCGACCCACCGCACCGAGGGCGTGAGGCACTCCCGGACGGCCAGCTCCGAGTCGCAGATCGGCCCTGGACATCAGCTGGTAGCGGACGAACTCGCTGGCCCGCTCCGCGGCCTGGACCGGGGTCGCGCCTCGGGCCAGGTGCGCGGCCAGGGCCGCCGAGAAGGTGCAGCCGGTGCCTCTGATCGGCCCCCGGCCGACCCGTGGAGCGCGCAGTGCCCAACAGGAGCCACCCGACAGCAGCCAGTCCGTCACCGTCGGACCCTCGCCCCGCCCGCCGGTCACGACCACGAGCTCGCTGCCCAGGGCATGCAGCGCGTCGACGGCGGCGCCATGATCGTCGTCGGTGAACCGGCACCCGGTCAGCAGCTCCGCCTCCCAGCGGTTGGGCGTCAGTACCGCCGCGGCGCCAGCGAGGTCGCGGTAGGCGGCGACGGCAGCGTCGTCCGCGATGGGTTGGCCGCGGCTGTCGACGAGGACCGGGTCGACCACGAGCGCACCGAGGCTCCCTGTCGCCGCTCGCTCCGAGACCAGCCTCACCACCGAGGCGTCGCGCAGCAATCCGGTCTTGGTGGCTGCAGGCGGCAGGTCGCTCACGAGGGGGCCCAGCTGGGCGGCCACCAGCTCGTCGGGCAGCTGGTGGAACCCGCTGACGCCGGTCGAGTCCTGGGCGGTCAGAACGGTGATCACCGAGGTGCCGTGGACCCCGAGAGCCGCGAACGTCGGCAGGTCGGCCTGGATCCCCGACGAACCCGAGGGGTCGGAGCCGGCGATGCTCAGAGCCACGGGGACGGTCACCGCCCGATCTTCATCTAGACTGCGTCGAACAACAAACCGGGGAGCTCGGGACATCGCCGGGCTGAGAGGGTGGACGAGCGGCACGCCGCATCTCCTCCGACCCGAATCACCTGATCTGGATAATGCCAGCGGAGGAAGACATGTTCAGCGTTCTCACCGGGCCCCGGCGCCTCGTCAGATGCGTCGTGGTGCTCGCCGCGCTCGCGGCCGCGTGTGGCGACGATGCCAGCGAGCCCGTCACCACCGGCGCAGCACAAGCCACCGGGGCCCCAGGAGTCGAGTCCACCTGCTTCGCCGATCCCGGTATCGAGCCGATCGACCCTTCTGCGGCCGATCCGGAGAGCCTGGCCGGAACCGAGCTCACCCTGGTGGCCTACGACTCGTTCCTCGTCTCCGACGGCGTGTTCGAGGCCTTCGAGGAGGAGACCGGGATCCAGGTGTCGGTCCTCACCTCCGCCGACACCGGAACCATGGTTTCCGAAGCGATCCTGACCGCCGGCAACCCGGTCGCCGACGTCATGTGGGGCATCGACAACACGTTCTTGTGCCGAGCCCTCGAGGCGGGCGTGTTCGTGCCCTACGAGTCGGCGCGCCTGGACGTGGTGCCAGCAGAGCTGCGCCTGGATCCGCACCACCGGGTCACCCCGGTGGACGTCTCTGACATGTGCGTCAACTACTGGATCGACGAGCTCGATGGCCCGCCGCCGGAGTCCATGGCCGAGCTGGCCGAACCCGAGTACGCGAGCGAGTTCGTGACCGAGAACCCCGAGACGTCGGCACCGGGCATGGGGTTCCTGCTGAGCACCATCGCCGCCTTCGGCGACGGTGGCTGGCAGGACTACTGGCAGCGGCTGGTCGAGAACGGGGTGAAGGTGACGCCGGGGTGGACCGAGGCCTACTACGGCGACTTCATCGCCGGCGGCGGTGATCGGGCCATCGTCATGAGCTACGCATCGAGCCCCGTCGCCGAGCTGGTCTTCGCCGATCCGCCCGTGGACAGCCCACCGACGGCGAGCCTCGCGGACTCGTGCTTCCGGTCCATCGAGTTCGCCGGCGTGCTCGCCGGCACCGAGCACCCCGAGGCCGCAGCGCTGCTCGTCGACTTCCTGCTCTCGCCCACTGTCCAGGAGGACATCCCGCTCAACATGTTCGTGTTCCCTGCGAGCTCCCAGGCCGAGCTTCCCCCGGAGTTCGAGCAGTGGGCCCCGCTGGTCGAGGAGCCTCTCACCGTCCCGCCCGAGGTGATCGAGGCCAACCGGGACGCCTGGACCGAGCGGTGGACGGAGATCGTGCTGCGCTGACGTGGCTGTGGAGACGATCGACGCGCCCCCACCGGCGGCCCGCCGGCTGGCAGCTGCGGCCCGGGTGCCTGCGGTGGCGGGCGTTGCCGGCTTCGTCGCGCTCTTCTACCTCTACCCGCTGGCGTCGATGCTCTGGCAGGGTCGCTCCTGGTCCACGATCACCGACCTGCTCGGGACCGCGTCGACGTGGCGGATCATCTGGTTCACCCTCTGGCAGGCCCTGGCGTCCACCGCGCTGACGCTCGTGGTCGGGCTTCCGGTGGCCCACGTGATCGCTCGCTACCGGTTCCGGGGGCGGGCCCTGCTCCGCGCCGCGGTGACCGTGCCGTTCGTGCTGCCGACGGTGGTCGTGGCCGCGGCGTTCCTGTCGCTGAGCGAGCGCCTGGGCCTCGACGAGGACCCGCTGCGGCTGCCGGGTACCGCCTGGGCCATCCTGGTGGCGCACGTGTTCTTCAACGTAGCGGTGGTGGTCCGCAGCGTCGGCGGGTACTGGTCTCAGCTCGACGACACCCCCGAGGCCGCAGCCCGCACCCTCGGTGCCGGGCGGATCGCCACCTTCTGGCACGTCACCGCCCCTCGGCTGCGGCCCGCCCTCTTGTCGACGGCGGCGATCGTGTTCTTGTTCTCGTTCACCTCCTTCGGCGTGGTCCTGATCCTCGGCGGGCTGCGCCGGGTGACGATCGAGACCGAGATCTGGCGGCACGCCACCCAGCGCACGGACTTCGAGACGGCGGCGACGCTGGGCTTGATCCAGCTCACGGTGGTGGTGCTCATGCTCCTCACCAACAGCCGCCTACAAGAGCGCCTGGCCGTCACCGAGCGCACCCGCCCTCCCGCCGAGATCGAGCGACGGCCGGTGCGGGTGGGGGAGCGCGGCGTCCTCGCCGGCGCCGTCGGGATCGTGGTCGTCCTGGTCGGGCTGCCGTTGTCGGTGCTCTTGGAGGCGTCGCTGGCCACCGGTGACGGTTACGGACTGGGTTTCTATCGGGCCCTGGGCGAGCAGGATCAGCGGATACCGCTGCTGCCGGTGTCGGGCTGGCGAGCGCTGGCCAACTCCCTGAGCTGGGGCCTCATGGCCACGGCGATCGCCACGGTGGTCGGCACCGTGGCGGGAGTCCTGGCTGCATCGCGGCGACGGCTGCTGGGGCGGGCCACCGACATCGTGTTCCTGTTGCCGTTGGGCACATCGGCCGTGCTGGTGGGCTTCGGGATGCTGATCGCGCTCGACGAGCCGCCTGTGGACTTCCGCACCCGCTGGTGGATCGTGCCCGTGGCGCAAGCCGTGGTCGGGGTTCCCTTCGTCATGCGCACGGTGTCCACGGCGCTGCGCAGCATCGACCCCCGGTTGCGGGAGGCTGCGGCCACCCTCGGCGCGCCCCCAGCGGTGGTGTGGCGGGAGATCGACCTGCCGATCGCGTCCAGGGCCGTGGTGGTGGGAGCGGCGTTCGCGTTCGCGGTGGCGGTTGGCGAGTTCGGGGCGACCGCGTTCCTGGCCCGTCCTCAGCGGCCGACGGTGCCCACCGCCATCTTCCGGCTGCTCAGCCGGCCGGGGGAGCTGGCCTTCGGACAGGCCATGGCGTTGAGCGTCATCCTGGTCCTGGTGACCGGAGCTGCGGTGCTGATCATCGAGAAGCTCCGAGTGGCGGTGGCCGGTGAGCTCTGAACCGAGTGCGGAGATCGGGCTGTCCGTACGGGACGTCACAGTGCGCTACGGGCCCGTCGTGGCCGTGGACCGGGCGTCGATGGAGGTTCCTCGGGGCGCCATCGTGGCCCTGCTCGGGCCGAGCGGCTGCGGCAAGAGCACACTGCTGCGCGCGATCGCGGGCCTGGAGCCGCTCAGCTCGGGATCGATCAGCTGGCAGGGCCGGGACCTCTCCGGGGTGCCGGTCCACGAGCGTCACATCGGGCTCATGTTCCAGGACCACGCGCTCTTCCCGCACCGCAACGTGGCCGACAACGTGGCCTTCGGGCTGCGGATGGAGGGCCGGCCCCGTCCCGAACGGGAGCGCCGGGTACGACAGCTCCTGGAGATGGTGGGCATCGGCGAGCTGGGCGCTCGCACCGTCGGGACCCTCTCGGGCGGCCAGGCCCAGCGGGTGGCCCTGGCTCGGGCTCTGGCGCCCGAGCCGAGCCTGCTGTTGTTGGACGAGCCCCTGGGCTCGCTCGACCGGGCCCTGCGGGACCGGTTGGTACACGAGATCCGCTCGACGCTGCGCGAGCTCGGCATCACCGCGATCCACGTGACCCACGACCAGGACGAGGCGGTGACGGTGGCCGACCGTCTCGTCCTGATGAGCGAGGGCGCGATCCACCGCGTCGGTCCGGTCGACGAGCTGCTCGAGAACCCGGGCGATGCGCGCACCGCCGCAGCC
>JBFINV010000102.1:0-7669 GCA_041611015.1 Acidimicrobiales bacterium
GTACATGTTCATGTTGAGCATGTTCAGCACGTTCTTCGAGCGGTCCATCCCCCCGTAGAACAACGCCAGCCCGGGCACCATGAACAGCACCAGCGCCGTCGAGACGAGCATCCACGCAATGTCGCCGGATTCCATCGTCGTCCTCCCTCGTGTGCCGGGCGCGTCGGCCACCGGTCGGGCCCAGCATTCGAACCGGGTGTTTCCCGTCCATCACGACACTGTTTCGTGTTCATGAACTGTCTGGTCACCCGGCAGGGCCCGGGGGCTGTCGTATCCTGGCCGGATGGCCGTGCGGGAGGACTGCCGCCACTACTCGAGCCGCACCATCGGGCCCGATGAGGTGGTCCAGCGGTGCCGGCTCGACGTGAACCAGGACGCCCCCTTCGCCTGCCCGGAGGGGTGCCTGTTCTTCGAGACTCGGGGCATCTCCGACGCCGGCTGGCAGCAGTAGGCCGCCGAAACCGGGGGGTCGGCGAACGGCCTGACGGCAGCCTCGTCCTCCTCCGACGAGGCGTCGCCGACGGCCAGCACCACCATGCACACCACGTAGGCGGTCAGGAGGGCGATCCCGTCGCGTGGGCCGAGGTAGCGCCCGTAGGCCCCCAGGCCGAAGGCGAGGACGCCCACGGCCAGCATCAGCAGCAACCCGACCCCGGTCAGGAAGCTGTCGTCGATGTCGCCGGGCCCGACCAGGCCCATGGCCCCACCCACGGCGAAGGAGTTGAAGATGTTCGAGCCGAACAGGTTGCCCACGATCAGCTGGGTCTCGGAGCGGCGGGCGCCGGCCACGGTGGTGACCAGCTCGGGGAGCGAGGTCCCGAGGGCCACGAGCGAGAAGCCGATGAAGCCCTTGCTGATCCCGGCGGTGTCGGCGATCCCGGTGGCCCCGGTCACCACCAGCTGGGCGGCGACGACGACGCCGACCAGGCCCGCACCCGCCCGCAGCGACTCCCGGCTCATGGTGCTGGGTTCCTCGTCGGGGTCAGGAGCCGCCTCCCCTGCGACCCCGGCACGCACCAGATAGGCCACCGCCGCGGTCAGTCCGACGACCAGGAGCACACCCTCGATGCGGCTCAGGTCACCGTCGACGACCGCCAGCGCGAAGAGGACCGAGGCCCCCAGCGACATGGGGACCTCCCGGCGGAGCACGATGGTCGTCAGGCCCATGGTGGTGACCAGCGCCGCGGTCCCGAGCACCAGGCTGAGGTTGGCGACGTTCGAACCGACGATGTTCCCCACGCCGAGGGCCTGGTCGCCGCCCGCGGCGGCGACGGCGGACACCACCAGCTCCGGGGCCGAGGTCCCGAACCCCAGCACCACCGCGCCGATGATGACCTCGGGCATGTCGAGCAGGTCGGCCAGGCGGGCGGCGCCCATGACGAACTGGTCGGCTGCGTACACCAGCACCGCGAGGCCGACAACGAAGGCCACCAGATCGAGGATCATCGGCCCACGGGGACGACCATCGACCCGCCGGGGTCGCAGGCGTGCGGTCGCTCGGGCCCGGCCTCCAGGACGGCCTCCACCTCGTCGGCGCGCACCGCGAAGGTGGCGTCTCGCTGCGCCGGCACCGCGAAGACGATGCCCGCCAGGCGGTCGCCGGCGAAGAGGCCGGCACCGCTGTCGCCACCGTCGATGCGGACGTCGAGCTCGTAGCCGGCCCGCCGGCTCCGCTCCGTGCTGCGGACGTCGTCGACGGTCATCTGCAGGCGCCGGGTGACGGTCGCCGGGATCGGCCCCGTGGCTGCGCCGAGCACCTCGGCGGGCTCGCCCCGGGCGAGCTGGGTCAGCTCCACGGGGCTCGCCGAGACCCCGGCCACGTGGAGCAGCGCCAGATCCCGCGAGCGGTCGAGCAGCACCACCTGGCCCGGCACGGCGGTGCCGCCGGTGGACACCCGAAGCTGGTCCGCACCGACCACCACGTGGGCTGCGGTGAGCACCCGCTCGACGCCCACGATCACGCCGGAGCCGGTGGTGGCCGACGCGTGGCCGCAGCCGGTGGTCTCGATGGTCACCGACCGCTCGGTGGGGGCGGTGCCGGGTACATCACCGGCGCCGCCGGGGCTGCACCCGGCGGCGAGCCAGGCCATCAGACCGATCGCGGCCCCCGTCCACGCTCGGCGGGGTCCGTGTGAACGAAGGTGCGGCCAGTTCGCGCTCACGGATCACCGGCGATGCGGGTCATGGCCGAGTGCGAACTCCTCGGCACCGTGTACCGGCGGTCGCCGACCATCCAGTCGGTGAGCACCACGTTGTTGCTCACCAGGGTGACGGGCGTCGACGCGGGCAGCCGCTCCAGCACCTCCACCGCCACCTGGCGGATGCGGCTGGCCCGCAGCAGGACCAGGCCCCGGCCGGTCGCCGCCAGGACCCGGTACTCGGTGGCGGCCGTGGCCGCCACCGCAGCCGCAGCCAGGCCCACTGCCACCACCGAACCGGCCGAGCGCACCCCCGCCAGCACCGCCACGACCGCGACGGCGACCGCGGCGAGGAGCGCGAACGGCAGCGTCCAGCGGTGCCGGTGCCACATGTACGCGACCTCGCGGAGGTCGTCGTCGGCGCGGAGCCGCTTCTGCACCGACTCGATCAGGACCCGTCGACGCACGGCTGCCGGCAGAGCGTGGCGGGCGCCGGGTCGATCCGGGCGCCCACCACTCGGAGGGGATCAGCAGGACCGCAGCTCAGACCGTGGTCTGCTGGACCAGGTAGGACCGCTCGGCCAGGCCGTGCCACTCCGCGATGCTGTCGCGGAACTCCCGCCACGGGCCCAGGATGTCCGCGAACCGGCTGTCGCCGCCGGCGATACCGTCGAGCACGTTCTCGGTCTCCTCCTTGAAGGCGGCGAGGATCTCGGGCGAGAACTCCCGGATCTCGGCGAAGCCCTTGATGGTCTGCAGGTCCCGGGGATTCAGCACGTCGTAGGTGGCCATCGTCTGCATGTTGGTGTGGGCTGCGGCGTTCTCGATGGCGGCCTGGTACTCCTCTGGCAGGTCGTTCCACAGCTCCAGCGGGAACTGCACCTCGACGGCCGTGCCCGGCTCCCACCAGCCCGGGTGGTAGTAGAAGAGCTGCCCGTCGAACTGGTCGAGCCCCAGGATGAGGTCGTCGGTGGGCCCCACGAACTCGGCGGCGTCGATGGCGCCGGTCTCGATGGCAGGCAGGATCTCGCCGCCGGGCAGGGAGACCTGCTCGCCACCCAGGTTGGTCAGCACGGTCCCGGCGAGCCCGGGGATGCGCATCTTCAGACCCTGCAGGTCGCCGACGGTGTTGATCTCCTTGGAGAACCAGCCGCCCATCTGGCAGCCGGTTCCCCCGGCGGGGAAGGCGATGATGCCGTGCTCCTCGGCGTAGAACTCGTTGAGCAGGTCGGTGCCGCCGCCCTGGTAGAGCCAGGCGTTCTGCTGGCGCTGGGTGAGGCCGAACGGTACCGCGGTGCCGAACTGCTGCACCGGGCTGAGGCCCACGTAGTAGTAGGAGGCGGTGTGACCCGACTGCACGCCGAGGTCGCGCACCGTGGGCAGGACCTCGAGGCCGCCGACGATCTCACCGTCGGGGCGGGGGTTGATCTTGAACCGCCCGCCGGTCAGTCGGCTCACCTGCTCGGCGAAGATCTGGGCCGAGCCGAACAGCGTGACCAGCGCGGTGGGCCAGCTGGTGGCCATCTCCCACTCGATCTCGGGCAGGTCCTGGGAGAGCTGGATCTCCTCGCCGTCGTCGGTCGCGTCGTCGGCGGTGCTGTCGTCGGCGGGGGCATCGTCGGCGGGAGCATCGTCGCCCTCACCGTCGTCGGTTCTCGCCAAGGGTTCGTCGTCGTCGTCAGCGCACGCCGCCAGGATGGCCGAGGCGGCGGCGAAGCCGGCGACACCGACGCCTGCGTTGCGGAGGAAGCGGCGCCGGTCGACGCCGACGGCCTCGATCTCGTCTCGTTCAAGTTCTGCCATGGGTGGTCCCTCCTGATTGTCTTGGTCGAAGCTAGCTGGTGGTCGCGACGAGAGGGAGCTCCATCAGCTGAACGTCTCGAAGGAGAACTCGGTGATGCCCGGGAACACGGCCAGGATTACCAGCGCCACGCCCTGGAGGGCCATGAACGGGAGCGCGCCCTTGTGGATGTCGGCCGTCCTAACCTCGGGTGGGGCCACGCTCTGGAGGTAGAACAGCGAGAACCCCACCGGCGGCGAGATGAACGCCATGTTCAGGTTCACGGCCATCAGCACCGCGAACCAGGTCTTCTCCAGGCTGCTGAAGCCCAGCTCCTCCATGGCGGGCACGAAGATCGGCACCACGATGAAGGTGATCTCGAGGAACTCCAGGTTGATGCCCAGGATGAACACCGCGACCATGGCGATCACCACGAAGCCCCACTTGCCACCACCGATGGAGGTGAGCCACTCGGAGGTCTGGTCCGAACCCCCGAGCTGGAAGAACATGGCGCTGAAGAACGTCGAAGCGAACAGCAGGGTCATGACCAGGATGGTGATGTTCGCTGTGGACTGACCGACCTGCTTGACCTCGGTCCAACCGAGCCGCCACCGAGGGTGGACGTGGGTTGCCCCCTGACCCTCGAGCAGCCTGTCGAAGGTCCAGTTCAGGAGGGTGAGGAGGAGGGCCCCGAACACCCCGACGGCGCCCGATTCGGACGGGGTGGCGATGCCCTGGAAGATCGAGACCAGCACCCCGGTGATCAGCGCGATGACCGGCACGATCGACACCAGCACCTCGGTGGCCAACATCCTGGTCCGTGACAGGATCGCGAAGAACACGCCGAACAGGATCACGGTGGCGAGGACTGCGGTCTGCAGGCTGGCCAGGAGCATCACGAACCCCACCAGCACCGCCAGCAGCGCCGAGATCAGGGCCTTGACCCGCAGCGACGGGTTGCCGGCGAGGGTCCGCTCGTCCTCGGGCATTGCCGGGCCCATGGCGGGCTTGAGCCAGGAGATGCCCAGGACGTAGGTGATGTAGAGGCCGCTCAGCAACAGCCCGGGGAGCAGCGCGCTCGCGAACAGGCCGAGGATGCCGACGCCCAGCTGCTGCGCCAACAGGATCAGCACGATGCTCGGTGGCAGCAGCTGAGCGAGCGTGCCCGACGCGGCGATGGCCCCGGTGGCCAGTTGATGGTTGTACCCGAGGCGCACCATCGCCGGCAGCGACAGCAGGCCCATCACGATCACCGTGGCTGCGACCACGCCCGTCGCTGCCGCGAGCAGCGTGCCCACGATCACCACCGCCGCGGCCACCCCGCCGCGAACCTTGCCCATCAACATGCCGATGGCGTTCAGCAGCCGCTCGGCGATGCCCGATCTCTCGAGGATGGCCCCCATGAGCACGAACAGGGGCACCGCGAGCAGGGTGGGATCGCTGATCGCCCTGAACCAACGCGCCGGCAGGGTGTTGAGGGTGTTGGGGTCGAAGGTGTCCGTCAGGTCGCCGAGGAAGGCGAACGCCAGCGCGGTCCCGGCGAAGGAGAAGGCCACGTTGTAGCCGGTGAGGATCATGGCCATGAAGACCACGAACATCACCAATGACAGGAAGACACCGAGCTCGAGGCCGAGGATGCCGAGAACCGGTACCAGGGCCACGCCTACTCGATCCTCGCCGGAGCGTCGTGCTCCGCGATGGCGCCGTAGTCGTCCCGGCCGATCATGACGAAGCCGGTCTTGATCAGCTCGGCGATGATCTGGACCCCGAAGAGGACGAAGGCGACCAGGAGCATCGCCTTGATCGGGCCCACGGGGAGCTGGTCGGCGTCGGGTGACTCCTCCCAGGTGTTCCACACCCGCCAGCCACTGGGCCAGGTGCCGTCACGACGCTGCCCGAGCGACGTCGATGCGTACGGTTGCAGGATCCGCACCGCCATCCAGATGAAGGGGAACAGCAGGAGCACGTGGAGGGTGAAATCCAGCCAGGCCTTGGTCTTGGGGCGGAAGTCGGCCCACCAGAAGTCGATGCGGGGGTTCACGTCGTCCCGCACCCCGTAGTTGATGCCGATCAGGAACATCAGCCCGAACGTCTGCCAGGCCAGGCTGGTGGCCTCGCCGATCAGGATGTCCTGGTCCACCAGGTCGTTCCCGTAGCGGGTGATGACGTTGAACAGCTGAACCAGGAACACCACCCACGCCAGGACCCAGGCGATGGTCTTGGAGACGCTGGCGATGCCCTCGATGAACAGCCGGATGCCGTGCAGCACGTCGGGCAGCACGCTCAGGACCAGCAGCACCACCAGGCCGGCCCAGTGCCACGAGTCGAAGTTGCCGATCAGGTAGTTGGTGTCGAGGACGCTGTGGAACAGGCCGGCCACCACCAGCAGCGCTGCGGCCACGTAGCCGATGGGGTGGGCCCTGCCCCACATCCCCGCCTCGGCGCGGATCTCCGACGCCGGCGCCTCGCCGGTCGCGGGCACCCCGTGGGTGGCGACACCTTCCTGGTCGAGAGCATCGGTGACGATGGTTTCGGCTCCCTCGCGGTTCACAGCGGGGTTCTCGTCGACGCGGACATGTCCCCCTCCAGGTCGTCTCAGTCAAGTTGGCGGCGTCGCCGCTGGTCAAGTCCCGCTCGGGGTCAGACCGCCAGCAGCACCACCGGCAGGGTGAGCCCGGCGAGCAGGGTGGTGGCCACCACCGAAGCGGTCACCCGATCGGGAGCGAGGTCGTACTCGATGGCCACCACCGCGCAGAACACCGCCGGTGGCATCGCCGACTGGATGATCGTGGCGTCGAGGGCGTCGCCGTCGAGCCCCAGCACCGCCCCGGCCAGGCCGGCCACCGCCGGCGCGACCGCGAGCTTGGCCGCGCCAACCACGGCGATGTCGCCCGACCAGCGCAGCGGTCCGGACTTCACCAGCTGCAGCCCGAGGGTGATGAGCATGACCGGGATCAGGGCGTCGGCGAGCAGACCGATCGAGCGGTCGACGACGACGGGCAGCTCCACGTCGCCGACGTTCACGACCAGGGCCAGCGCGCCGGCGACAGCCATCGGCGCCGCCAGCGCCCGCCCGAGCGCGGTCAGCGGGGACGCCGCGCGCGCCTGCGCCAGCCCCACCCCGAGCACCAGTCCCGAGATGTTGATCGTCAGCATCAGCACCCCGGCGATCGGCAGCGCCTGCTCCCCGAGGGCGAAGGCCACGATCGCCAGGCCGGCGTTGCCGACGTTGCCGTAGGCGCTGGTCATGGTGGTGGCTGCGGCCACGTCGTAGGGCGCCCCGGACACCCGCGCCCAGAGCACCGCCACCGTCGCCGCGGCCGCCATGCCGATGATCCCGGCCACCACCAGCCTGACGACCACGGTGCGGTCCAGGTCCGCGCCGGCGAGCACTGCGAACACGAACGCCGGCCCGAAGACGCTGTACGACAGCCGGGACAGGCTGGCCACGTCGATCTCCATCCTGGGCCCGACCAGCGCTCCCAGCGCGACCAGCACCGCGACGGGCGCGAGGACGTCGAGGAGGACGGTGGCCAGCGACACGGCGCAGTCAGCCCGGCGAGAAGCCCGCTGCCAGGCGTCGGAAGAACACGCTGCGGGGGAGCACCTCGTCGCATCCCGCGGCTCGGGCCGCGGCAAGCAGCTCGGCGTCCACGTGGGAGCCGAACCCGATGACCCGGCCGGCGATGCCCGGCACCGCCTCCAGGACCCCCGGGCGGCCGAGATCGACCAGCACCAGCTGGGCGTCCAC
>JBFINV010000103.1:0-7656 GCA_041611015.1 Acidimicrobiales bacterium
CCCTGGGGAAAGGGGTGCCGGTCTAGGCGACATCGGGCGGCGGATCCCGATAAGTATGTCGCCATACCAGGTGGCGGGAACCTGGTCAGACCAAGACTACCGTCGCCCGTACAGCCAAGAAACATCAGCGGGGGCCGCCGGACCCCATTTTGGCCAGGTTCGGACACTATCTGAGGGCCTCGGCGCCACGATGCGTGAGCATGGCGGCCGGTTCGGCCACGGATGGTGCGCAGCAGTCAGCATCGACCCGCAGAGGGGCAGAAGTCGGCGAGCACGCAGGCTTCACACCGAGGGCGGCGGGCGGAGCACACTCGGCGGCCGTGGAGGATCACCCGCAAGCTGAAGACGCCCCGCTCGGCGGCTGGGATCATGGGGTTCAGCTCGAGCTCCACCTTGACCGGGTCGGTCTGTTCTGTGATCGCCAGCCGCTGGCACAGGCGCAGCACGTGGGTGTCGACGGGCAGGCCCGGCAGCCCCAGAGCCACGCTGCGGACCACGTTCGCCGTCTTGCGGCCGACCCCAGGGAGGGTCACCAGGTCGCGCATGGCGCCGGGGACCTCACCCCCGTAGGCATCGACGAGCCGCTGGGCCATGCCCACCAGGTTCTTGGCCTTGGAGCGGAACAAACCGATCGAGCTGATGTAGGGCTCGATCTCCTCGGGCGTGGCCGCGGCCAGGTCGGCCGGGGCGGGGTAGGCCGAGAAGAGCGTCGGGGTCACCTTGTTGACCGACACGTCGGTTGCCTGGGCAGACAAGATGGTGGCGACGAGCAGCTGGAAGGGACCGTCGTGGTCGAGCTCGCAGACCGCGTCGGGGTACTCCTCGGCCAGCCGCTGGTGGGTCAGTCGGGCTCGGCCCTTCGGCGTCCTCGGTCGCGCCATGGGGCCGACGATACGCTCGGCTCCATGGCCATCACGACCTCTGTCGTGGACCGTGGCGACTTCTCGCTGTCCGTGGCGGTGAGCCCCGACCACGATCGTGACACCCTCGCCAGCGACGTCGTCCAGGCCATCACCGGCGCCCAGCCCCGCCTCGACGGCACCCGAGCGGTGCAGATCTGGCTGCAGGAGGTCCGCGACGGCGACGACCAGCGGCTGGCGCCCGCGGCTCGCCCCTACCGGGACCTGCTGCAGCTACGCCGGCCGCTCCCGGCCCCACCCAGCGGCATCCACACCAGGGCATTCCGCCCCGACGAGGACACCGACGCCGTGGTCGAGCTCAACAACCGGGCCTTCGCCTGGCACCCCGAGCAGGGCGGGATGACACGAGACCGGCTCGACGCAGACATGCGCCAGCCCTGGTTCGACGCCGACGGTTTCCGGATCTTGGAGCGTGGCGATCGGATCGCCGGCTTCTGCTGGACCAAGATCCACCCAGCCGCGGAGCCACCGCTCGGTGAGATCTACGTGATCGCGGTTGACCCCGACTTCCAGGGGCGGGGCCTCGGGCAGCCGATGACCCTGGCCGGGCTCGAGTGGCTCGCAGACCAGGGGCTGGGCACCGCGATGCTCTACGTCGAGTCCGACAACCACGCAGCGCGCCGCACCTACGACGCCCTGGGCTTCGAGCTCCACAGCGTCAACCGGGCCTACACCACGGCGCCGTGAGCCCGACGCGCCGGAGCCGCTACCTCGTCGAGCGAGCCGAGCTCGCCGACCTGCTCGACGACGAGCCCGGTTACCGGGTCGACCAGGTCTGGAGCGGTCTGTACGGGCGAGCCGACGAGCTGGCCGACCTGACCTCGCTCCCGCTCGGGCTGCGGGAGCGACTCGAGGCCGAGCTCCCGCTCGCACTGGGTGAAGTAGAACGCCGCGAGACCGACCGCGGCGACACCGTCAAGTGGCTCTGGACACTGCACGACGGGGCCACGGTCGAGACCGTGCTCATGCACTACGACGACCGCAGCACCGTCTGCGTCAGCTCCCAGGCCGGCTGCGCCATGGGCTGCGGGTTCTGCGCCACCGGCCAGGCAGGATTCGAACGCCACCTCGACGCCGGCGAGATCGTCGAGCAGGTGGTGCGGGCGGTGCGCGAAGCCCGTCCCCGCCGGGTCTCGAACGTGGTGTTCATGGGCATGGGCGAGCCCCTCGCCAACTACGAGGCCACCTGGACCGCAGTGACCCGCATGCACCGTGACCTGGGACTGTCGGCCCGCCACATCACGATCTCCACGGTCGGGGTCGTGCCCGGGATAGAGCGACTGACGAGCGAGGCCCTGCCGGTCAACCTGGCGGTGTCGCTCCATGCCGCCAACGACACCCTGCGCGACGACCTGGTGCCCATCAACCGTCGCTACCCCCTGGCCGACCTGATGGCCGCCTGCGCCGACCACGTCGCCGCCAAGGGTCGCCGGCTGTCGTTCGAGTGGGCCCTCATCGACGGCGTGAACGACCGGCCCGGCGACGCCGCCGAGCTGGGCGAGCTCAGCAGGGCTCTCCGGGCCCACGTCAACCTCATCCCCCTCAACCCCACGCCCGGATACCCGACCAGGGGTACGCCTCCGGCCGGCGTCCGCCGCTTCCGGGACCAGCTCCGCAGCCTGGGCGTGAACGCGACCGTCCGCCAGAACCGGGGAACCGACATCGAGGCCGCCTGCGGCCAGCTGCGGGCCGACCACGAGGTCTCGGTTGCGGCGCCCCGGCGTCGCTGACCGGCAGTCAAGGCTGGAGGGTCTGCTGGCGACCGTGCCGGTCGATCCAGCGGATCGACCGCCGTAGGTGCTGGCCCGGCTCCACCTCGCCTCCCGGCAGGATCACCGACTCGGTGACATCGCCATCGACCCTGGCGGGCGCGGACACGCACGAGCGGGTGACCCGACCCCGCACCCGGGCTCCGGGGGCAATCACCGAACCGGACCCGATCGCGGACAGGTTGGCCTCGAGGAGGCGGGCCGGGGTCCCGCAGTCCGCCCAGGGCCCCCGGTGGGGCACGACCTCCAGGGCACCCGCCTGCTGGCATTGCCGCCACACCACCTCGTAGAGCCCGCTGGGTCTGTCGTCGAGACCGTCGACCACCGCCCACGGCAAGAGGGTGCCGACCACGGCCGAGTCCGGCCCGAACCCCTCCCCGCCGGGCACCAGGACCCGCACCATCCTCCCGTCCCAGCCGTCGAGCAGCCCATCCAACCCACCCGGGCACCAGGTGTCGGCGTTCACCACCACCACCGGCCTCCCGTCGATCCACCCCCGGAGCCGGCCCACGGCGCCGGCGGTCCCGAGCGCCCGCTCACGCTCGTGGGACACGTGCGCCCGCCCGGCGACGGCTGCGGCGATGGTGTCGGCATGGTGATGCACGTTGACCGCCGGGTCGGCTCCCACCGAGCGCAGGCGTTCCAGGGCCAGGTCGACCAGGGGCACCGTGGCCACCGGGCACAACGGCTTGGGGACGGTGTCGGTGATCGGGGCCAGTCGAGAGCCGGCACCCGCGGCGAGCGCCACTCCGGCCAGGCCCGACGTCACGGGCCGCAGGGTAGCGGCAGGGCTGATCGCCGGCGCGCCAGGACCGGTACCCTCGCCACGTGGTCCTGGACCCCGAGCAGCTGCCCGAGGGCGAGGAGAAGCGGCGCGCGGTGCGGCAGATGTTCGACACCATCGCGCCCCGCTACGACCTCGTGAACCGGGTCATGACCTTCCGCCTCGACACCCGCTGGCGGCGGGCCACGGTGCGGGCCCTCGACCTGTCCCCGGGTTCGCGGGTGGCCGACCTGGCCTGCGGCACAGGCGACTTCTGCATCGACCTGGCCGCGGCCGGCCACCGGCCCGTCGGCTTCGACATCTCGGCCGGCATGCTGGGCGCGGTGCGTACCAGCGCCCCGCTGGTACAGGCCGACATCCTGGACCTCCCGCTGCCGCCGGGGTCCCTCGATGGGGTCACCTGCGGCTTCGCACTCCGCAACCTGGTCGAGCTGCCAGCGTTCTTCGCAGAGCTGGCGAGGGTGGTGCGCCCGGGCGGCCGCATCGGCCTGCTCGACGTGGCCCAGCCCCACAACAGGTTCATGCGCTGGGGCCATGCCATCTACTTCGATCGGGTGGTGCCCCGCATCGGGGGCCTCCTGTCGGACCGGGACGCCTACCGCTACCTACCCCGGTCGGTGGCCTATCTGCCGGATCCACCACAGCTGGTGGCTGGGGTCGAGGCTGCCGGGTTCGGTGAGGTGGAGCGCCGGCTGCTGCGCCCGGGCGCAGCCCAGCTGATCACCGGCACCCGCTGACCGCCGGAGACGCCTACGCCCCCAGGAACAGACCCAGCGCCAGCCCGGTTCCGACGATCACCTGAAGGCGGGCGGTGTCGGAGAGGACCGGGATCAGGTCAGCGCCCCGCACCCCGCCGAGCACGGTGCGCACCGGGCGGGGGAGGAAGAGGACGCCGAGCAGACCGAGCAGCGCGGGGCGGCGCCAGCCGAGCCCGATGAGCACGACGAACGCGAGCGCGGCGACGACCAAGGAGACGTACAGCAGCCGAGCCCTCGAGTCGCCGAGGCGGACTGCGAGGGTCAGCTTGGCGGCGGCCCGGTCGGTGGGGATGTCGCGCACGTTGTTGGTCACGAGCAGCGCGGTGGCCAGCAGACCGACCGGGATGGCGGCGACGACCGGCCAGGGGTCGATCCTCTCGGTCTGGACGTAGGTGCTGCCCACGGTGGCGACAAGGCCGAAGAACACGAACACGAACACCTCGCCCAGGCCGGCGTACCCGTACGGGCGGCGTCCACCGGTGTAGAACCAGGCAGCGGCGATGGCCGTCGCACCGACCGCGAGCAGCCACCACGTGGTGGCGGCGGCCAGCCCCAGCCCCGCCCCCGCGGCCACCGTGAAGCTGGCGAACGCCGCGAGCTTGACCCGCGCCGGCTCGACCAGGCCCGAGCCCACCAACCGCAGCGGCCCGGCCCGGGACGCGTCGGTGCCCCTGATGCCGTCGGAGTAGTCGTTGGCGTAGTTCACCCCCACCTGCAATGCCAGGCTCACCACCAGCGCCAGCAGGAACCGCCACAGCACCAGGCCCCGATCGGTCCCCAGGTCGGCATCGGCGGCGGCTGCGGTCCCGACGAGCACCGGCACGATCGCCGCCGGCAGGGTCCGGGGGCGGGCCCCGGCCACCCAGAGGTGCCGGCCCGCGAGCGCCGGAGCCGTCACCGACCGGGGGTGACCGTCTCGACCCAGGCCAGGCTGGGCACGTCGCCCACCATGCGCAGGGGCAGCAGGATCACCGACTCGGTCTCGACGTCGAAGAGCATCAGCCGGTCCGACCCCGGCGCCACCAGCACCGACGCGTTCGGGCTCCACTCGAAGGAGCCGGTTCGGCCGCCGTAGCCGAGCAGTCCGATGTGAATGGGGATCCGCCGGCCCGTGTCCAGCTCGACCAGCCCGATCTGGTCGCCCGACGGCTCGGCGTAGTCGAGGCTGACCAGCCACCTCCCGTCCGGGCTCAGCGAGTTGCCCCAGTGCCCGAACCGCGCCAGCGAGCCGACCGCGTCGAGGATGGTCTCCTCGCCGGTCTCGAGGTCGAGGCGAACCGGTGGGCTCGTGCAGAGCCCGCTGCCCACCTTGCAGGGCCGGTAGACCAGCCACCGATCCGCCTGGGCAATGGGTACGCCCGTGGCCACTCGCCCCTGGTTGCCCGAGGAGGAGATGACGGCGATCACGCCGCGGACGTGGGTGACGGGCCGGCCGTCGTGGAACCCGAGCACCCTCCCGGTGAACGGCAGGACGATGGTCTCGACGGGCTCGGGCGCACTGCCGACATGGCGGGTGAGGACCAACGTGCCGCTGGCCCGCACCTGCCAGTACTCGTCTCCGTGGGTCCGCAGGATGCGGGTCCCGGTGGGCTCGACGGACCACGCCGGACCACTCGGTGTCTGCGCGAGGATGCGGGGCTCGTCCTGGTCGAACACCAGCACCGAACCCGTGAGAGGCTCGATCGGCCGGATCACGTGCGCGCCGTCGGAGATCACCGTGATCCTGCCGGTCGCGAGGTCGATCCAGCGCAGGCCGAAATCGTCGCGCAGGGCCAGGTGGGTGGCTCCGGTATCGCCGAGCATCGACACGTCCACCCGGTCGGGCTGGTCGATGAACGCGCTCGGCGGCAGCCGTTCGTTCGATCGCTCGGACAGGCCTGACCCCGCGGTCGGGGCCGGGGCGTCGAGGGCATCGGAATCTGTCCCCGGTCGGATCGGAGTCGTCTCCCCGCTGAACAGCAGCGCCCAGGCTCCGACCACCGCGAGCAGCAGCACCAGCGTCCCCGCGATGGCTGCGCTGGGCGCCTGGCGCACCGACGGTGTCTCCTCCACCTGGCCTTCGGGCCCCAGGACGATCTCGTCCACCCCGGGCGGGACCACCGGACGGCCGCAGACCGAGCAGAAGCGATCGGTCTCGGCAACCTCGGTTCCACACCCACCACAGACCATCGCCATCCACAGTAATCATCACGTCCGGACTGCTGGGCGGCGTCCCCCACGGCCCCTACGCTCGGGCCATGAACCGCCTCGCGGGCGAGACCAGCCCCTACCTGCGCCAGCACGCGGACAACCCCGTCGACTGGTACCCCTGGGGAGACGAGGCGTTCGAGGTTGCGGCGTCGTCGGACCGCCCGCTGCTGCTGTCGGTGGGTTATTCGGCCTGCCACTGGTGCCATGTGATGGCCCACGAGTCCTTCGAGGACCCCGAGACCGCCGCGGTCATGAACCGCTGGTTCGTCAACGTGAAGGTGGACCGCGAGGAGCGCCCCGACGTGGACGCCGTCTACATGGATGCGGTGCAGGCCCTCACCGGGCGGGGAGGATGGCCCATGACGGTGTTCCTCACCCCCGGCGGGGAGCCCTTCTACGGCGGCACCTACTACCCGCCGACCGCCCGGGGCGGGCTGCCCGGCTTCGTCGACCTGCTCGAACGGGTCCACGAGGCCTGGGAGGAGAACCGCGAGGCCGTGGTCCGGCAGGCGAGCCAGCTGACCGAGGCCGTCGGGCGCAGCACCAACGTCGAGCCCGACCCCGACGTCCCCGGCGCCGACCTGCTGGACCGGTTCACAGCATCGCTGCGCGACCGGTTCGACCCTGTGTGGGGCGGCTTCGGCCCCGCGCCCAAGTTCCCCCAGACCATGAACCTCGACGCCCTGTTGCGGGTGCACAGGCGGGCCGACGACGACTCGGTGTTGGCGATGGTCACCGAGTCCCTCGACGCCATGGCCTCCGGCGGGATCTACGACCACCTCGGCGGCGGGTTCTCGCGCTATTCCACCGACGCCCGTTGGATCGTGCCCCATTTCGAGAAGATGCTGTACGACAACGCCCTCTTCGCCCGGGTGTACCTGCATGCCTGGCAGGTCACGGGCGAGCCTCGCTTCCTGCAGGTGGTCGACGAGACCATCGGCTACGTCCTGCGGGACCTCCGGGACCCCGGCGGAGGGCTCTACTCGGCCGAGGACGCCGACTCGGAGGGCGTCGAGGGGAAGTTCTACGTCTGGACCCCCGAGGAGATCCAGCTCGTGCTCGGCGACGATGCTCCCGAGTTCGGCAACTGGTTCGGCGTCACCGACGAAGGCAACTTCGAGGGCCGCACCATCCTCTGGCGACCGGTTCGGGGCGACCTGCAGCGACCGGCGAGCGTCGAGCTCAGCCGGCTCCGCCTGTTCCAGGCCAGGGAGATGCGTATCCGTCCCGGCCTC